>REDE01000132.1 GCA_007693635.1 Flavobacteriales bacterium
ACTTGACAGTACAACATCTTCTTCCGGATTCTTCAACTGGAATAGCTCCAACACAAATTGGGTTATTGAGTGGGGTGCCGTAGGTTTTGTTCCGGGTTCAGGAGCGGGTACGCAGGTTACACCAACAACCAATAGCGGTTATGAGCTTACTGGACTTACATCCAATACCTGCTACGACGTATGGGTAGCTGACGTGTGTTCTGGAGACACCAGTGCATGGAATGGTCCGGTGACCATTTGTACCTACAAAGCAAATGATGCAGCAATTATAGGTCTAGTAAATCCCGCCGACCGCGATTGTGGAAGTGCTAATACTCCTATTGAGGTTGAAATACGCAATAATGCATATTTCCCGATAACCAGCCTTCCCATAACCGTAGAAATCACTGGCGGAATTACACAAACACTTAATTTTACCTTCACCGGAAATTTAACTATGAACCAAAGCGCCGTTGTTACGGTAGGTTCGGTAAATTTGAGTTTAGGAGGCATCTTAAACATCAACGCCTTTGTAAATCTTCCCAATGATGAAGATCTTTCAAATGATAGTTTGAGCCTGCAAGATATTCGTATCGTACCTGCTGAACCACGAATTGGCAACTTGCCTTTCTGTGCCGGTGACGCAAATGTAACACTCTATGGATTGCATCTACCTCAATTAGTGAGCTATGCATGGTATGACGCTTCTACCGGCGGCACATTGTTATCCACGAACGACACCATCACCGTGCCCGCTAGTGCATTACCAAACATTTGGCTGGGGTACGACTCCGTAGCCAACCAGATGGGTAATAGAAACTACTGTTCATCCGAAGCTACTAGTACAACATATGGCTACATTCAATCCGTAAACTTTGCGGGAATCAACCAAGTTTCTCCAGTAGGATGTGGTCAAACGTATACAGATTACACCACCTCCAGCGCTCCGGCATTTGTAGTACCTGGAAACAGCTACCCAATTTCTATTGACGTTCAGGGTTGTTCTGGTGGAACTTGGACGCACTCGACAAAAGTCTTTATCGATCTAAATGGTGATGGAGATTTTACAGATCCAGGTGAGGAAGTATTTGTTGAAAGTCCACACCAATACGGAATTGTTACCGGAACTATTACAATTCCGGCGAGTGCAACACCAGGCTTAACAACTACGATGCGTGTAGTAACAGTCGAAACAAGTCTTGCATCTGGAGTTAACCCATGTGGTACATATACATGGGGTGAAACCGAAGACTACACCATCGAAATCCTTGGAGCTGTAGCTTGTAGTCAAAATAGAACACAAGCCAACATCACCGCTGATTCAGTGCCCGTAGCATCGTTTACCTACACCATCCTGCCAAATAGAGAAGTTGAATTCATCAACACTTCTTCACCTGCGGGAACAATTGCCACATGGGATTTTGGCGGACTAGGAACAGCGACTGGGGACACCGTGTACTTCACCTTCCCACAAACCGATACCTTCAACGTGTGTCTTAACGTTAGCAACTTCTGCTCGACCGACAATACTTGTGAGGATATCAATGTATTTGGAATTGGCGTTGATGAATTCCATTTGGCCAACTTAAAATTATTCCCCAACCCCAATGAAGGTCGATTCAGCTTGAGTTTCAATCAAGATTACATTGGAGATGTGGTGATTGAGTTGCTCGACTTAACCGGCAAAGTTGTTGCGCGTGAAGTCAACAAGAACTTCAGTGGAATTTACCACAAAGATTTTGACCAAAGTGCACTTGCTGCTGGAAGTTACATCATTCGCATCAATACCGCGAAAGGGACCGTATCTCGCAGAGTAGTGATCAATAAGTAGTAAATTCCCAATACTATAAAAAAGCCCTCCAGATATGGGGGGCTTTTTTGTTTTACACCAAATAACAAACCATCACAGGTATCCTAGTGAAGCATTTTGTGGAATCTCGGGCTAAGGCGTATATGGTTTAGAGTTAAAATTCGTCAAATAAAGTTCTTGGGCGCCCGACAAGCCCGCGCCCGCGATTGTAGCGGAAAGCCCGGAGGCTAAAACGCCAGTAGACGCCAGCGGGCAAGAGCGACGGAGGAGCTCCTTGCCCGCTGTTGCGGATACGGCGGATTTAGCCGAGGACTTGTAGCGGAAAGCGCGATTAGGCGCCCAAAAAAATCAATACCCAATCGGAGGTACCGGGGAACAATGATGTTTTAAAGATTGTCGGGACTTACGAGTATACTCAAGCTGCTTCAAGCTACAGTCATCTCCCCTGTGTTATTTGTGGTGTAGAGAGCGTGTGAGCTAAACCTGCTTTGGTTTCCCGGCGATAAATTCCTTGCCGTAGTTGGGCGTATGATAGGCTACATCGACGAAATTGGCCGTCTTGATGCGCGAAAAAGCCGGGTGAGCCATGAAGCGTGCGGAGGGAAAGACTTGGTAAAATGCAAAGCGCTCATCATTCAATACTGGACGATATTTATCTGCAGCATCACCGACCAGAGCGATTGATCCAGTCAGGTGAGTGAAGATATCGGATTCGATAATTAAGGGCTGAACCGCTTGGGATTGTGACCCGAAAATCTGCGTATAAGACTCCATTCTACGGGCATCGATCAGTGAAATGCAGTGTTCTTCATCGCGACCATTAATCTGCCAATAGGCGTGTAAAATCTCCATTACCGGAACTGCGACCAAGGGAATACCGAGCGCAAAAGCGTAACCCTTAGCGGCGGCAACACCAATTCGCAGGCCCGTAAAAGAGCCTGGACCATCTCCCACCGCTATAGCCGATAATTGACTCCAAGAAACTTGAGCTTCGTTCAATACCTCTTGAGCAAAAGCATGCAAAACCTCCGCATGCGTATAGCGTTCCGGGTGTGCATCTTCGCGGATGGCCAAGCATTCAAAATCCGAAAACACAGCTACCGAACAATTGCGCGTTGAAGTCTCTATGGCGAGCCAATAAGTCATATTGCCATTAAATTGGAGTTGTGACTATTTCTTTCGAATCTCAATTTCCGAATTATTTTTTAGTTCCTGGGCGATAGCCGAAAAAGGTCCACTAACAATTTTTTCGCCAGTCTGCAGTCCGGAAACAATCTCCAAAAACGCATCATCTTGAATACCAATTTGCACCCTTCGCATTTCGGCGACTCCATTATTGACCACAAAAACACAGGGAAAGGCTTCGGCGGTGGCAGATCTGCGCAGGCGAGCCAACTGGCTATTATCGCCTGTAGAGTCACTGCGCGTAGTTACGGATTGCACGGGCACAGCGGTAACCCCAAATACCTGGCGCGTAATGATATCCACCGTCGCGGTCATTCCGTGGCGAAGGGGATTTTTTCTTGCCATGTGCGCATAAGACTTAGGATTTATATCGACTAGGACTTCAAAAACGGTAATTTGATCTGCGGCGGCTTGATTTTCGCGACTTGCAATCGCTACGTGCGCCACTTTTCCATAAAATTTCTCGTCGGGATAGGCTTCGACTTGAATACTCGCCGAATCACCGACATTCACCTTTATCACCTCATTTTCGTTCACCTCCACCTTGACTTGCATACGATCGAGGTTTGCTACGCGAAGAAGTTCGGTTCCTGCCATTTGAGCTGTCCCCACAACCCTCTCTCCCACTTCGACATTCAGCATACTGATGGTTCCTGATGCTGGAGCATAGATTTTCGTTCGCTTCAAGTTATCTTGAGCTTCACGTTCGGTTGCTAGAGCGCTTTGGACTTGGAATTCTGCAGCTTCAACACCGAGTCGTGCGACATCGTATGCGCGCTGAATACCGTCAAATTCCAGTTCACTAATAACGCCTTTGTCGAAAAGTGTTTTATTACGCTTATAGTTTCGCTCAGCTTCGATGAACTGCGCTTTCGCCTGGCTCAGTCCGGCACGAGCGTTATTAGTAGCTGCTTTAGCTCTTTGTTCTGCCGATTGATACAGGTCGGGGTTGATTTTCACCAGCAAATCCCCTTGATTGACCAAGTCGCCTTCACGATAGAACAGTTCAAAGATTTCACCCGAGACTTCAGGAGCAATTTTCACTTCTTGCGCCGGACGAATTTTGCCGGAGGTGGTAACCACTTCAACCAAATCACGAACATTCACCTCAACCACTTCCACCTCAACATAGTCTGTGGATGAACCAATCCAGCCTTGAGTTCGTGCCCATATCAAAATGATTGCGAGGGCCACGATACCCAAAAAAATTTTCATTGTTTTACCCATGACTAAAGTTTAAAATCGTTGCTTACGTAAAAGTGAAGAACATTTATTTTGAATACGTATTCATACAGTGCACTTGCGCGTTCGGCGCGTGCTTGCGCGAGGGCATTTTTAGCGTTCTCAAAATCATATTGTTGGATGGCACCTACTCGAAAACGCTCTTGCGCATAGTCAAAAGCCTCCTGACTAGAAACCACTGTTTTTTCTGCAGCACGGTATGATTTCAAGCTAGCCTTCGCGTCTGTGTAGGCGCGCTGGACATCCTGTCTGACTCTATTTCGTTCACGTTCGTACTCCAGATCAGCTATTTGACGCTGAAGTTCAGCATTACGGATGGAGTTGCGAATTTGCAATCGACTGTAAATAGGTATGTTCATACTGATGCCTACAAATTCATTGACGTTATCCGAAACTTGGTCGCTGAATGGCTTATTACGAACACCAAAGGGAACTTGCTGCACACCAAAAACTGCGGCTCCATCCTCCGTAACTCCGATAGGAACTTGCACCGTTTGCAGACCTTCAAAAACCGGGATTTGGTTTGAGTAATTTGTAGAAATTGCGCCTACAACTCCCAAAGTAGGATAGCGCTGGCCCTTAGCAATTGCGATATCTTTATCGGCACGCTGCATATTAATCAAAGCGGCCTTTACTCCAGGCTGCATGTCCAAGGCGCGATTAAAAATGTAGTCTTCCGTAAACTGAAATATATCGCCGCTGGGGAGATCCGTTATAGGATTGGTAACATCAAAAGACTCCACATCAATAATTTGAAGCAGTTGAACCAAGTTCAACTTACTGATTTCCAAATCATTTTCATTGCGAACAAAGTTTTGCTCGTCACGTGCTAATTGTGCTTCCAACTCGTACAAGCGACCCCGTGGCTCAGCTCCTGCTTTCACCAAGTCGGCCATTCGTTGAACCTGGAGCTCCGAAATTCGCAATTGCTCGCGGGAAATTGTGAGCACTTCTTTGCTAAGTAAAATTTGCAAATACGCGCCGGTAATGTTGAGAATAAGGTCTGTTTTGCGCTGCTCGAAACTTGCAATTTGAAAATCGCGCTCCAATCTGGCCCGAGCAATATTATTCCGATTTCTAAAACCATCAAAAAGAGTAACCTGAGAATTGAGCCCTATGTTGCTTGTTTGGCGACTTTCCCTGCTAATCAAGTTTGTTACGGGGTCGATGTTCAAACCAAAATTGAAGTTATACCCGAAGTTTCCGTTTAAGTTGGGAAACAGATCTGCCCATGCAGCCTGAATATCCAATCGTGCGCGCTCAATCTGAAGATCATTTTGCAGAATGTCGATGTTGTTTTCCATCGCGTAATCAATACACTCTTGAAGCGTCCAAATAGTTGGTTGCTGCGCCATTACAGACTTAGCAGAAATAACCAAACACAACAAGAACGTAGCGATAAAGCTTCCATGCATAGCTCACAATTTAAGTTTTCAAAAATACATCATTAACAAAACTGCACAAGTATAAATCTTTTGTCATTTATCATCAGAAAAAACCAATGATTTAAACCTGTGTCTTTACTTTGTACAACCTTTATCGCCTAGGGGAATTCTTTTGATTTACAAGCTTCTCGACAAAGGAAGTCGTATCAAAAGGAGTCCCAATCGACCATAAAGTGACTACCAAAAGCAAATGAACACCGAGCAAGATTTACAGCAAAGCATTAAAAACATTCCGGAAAGTCCGGGAATCTATCAGTATTACGATCAGCACGAAAAATTACTGTACGTTGGAAAAGCCAAAAATTTAAAGAAGCGGGTATCGTCGTATTTCACAAAAAGTCATGATTCGCATCGCATAGCCGTAATGGTTAGGAAAATTTCTCGCATTGAAACCATTGTAACTGAAACCGAATTCGACGCCTTACTTTTAGAAAACAACCTGATAAAAACTTATCAGCCGCGATACAATATCAATTTAAAAGACGACAAAACATATCCTTGGATTTGCATAAAAAAAGAGCGTTTTCCTCGTATTTTCCCAACTAGGAAAAAAATCAGAGACGGTTCGGAATACTTTGGACCCTACGCATCGGTAAAAGTAATGCGAACCGTTTTAGAGCTGATTAAGCAGTTATACCCCATTCGCACGTGTAAATTAAACCTACAACAGCAGAGCATTGAAGAGGGGAAGTTCAAGGTTTGCCTAGAGTACCACATCGGAAATTGCCTGGGGCCTTGTGAAGGGCATCAAGATGAAGAGGCTTACAATCAAAGTATTGAAGAAGCTCGGCAGCTGATAAAAGGAAATCTAAACGCTGTGAAACGTCGCTTGCAGGAATTGATGTTGGAGCAAGCCCAAAATTTAGAGTTTGAGCTCGCGCAAAAAAGCAAGGAAAAACTAGAGCTCATCGAAAAATATCAAGCCCGATCCAGCGTTGATATACCGAACATTGGAAATGCCGAAGTCTTTAGCGCCATGACCGATGCTACGCACGGATACGTCAATTACTTGAAAATCATAGACGGTGCAGTTATTCAAAGTCATAGCATGGAATTCAAACGCAAACTAGAAGAATCTGAAAGTCAGCTGCTCGAAATTGCTATTCCTGAAATTCGCCAACTGTACAACTCGGACATTTCCGAATTGTATTTATCGCACGAAATTGATATTAGTCTGCCCAATACAAGGGTGTATGTTCCACAACGTGGAGACAAAAAAGCGCTGGTTGACCTCAGCATAAAGAACGCCAAGTACCATCGACTAGAGCGACTCAAAAACATGCAGTCGACCGACCCTGAGCGGCACACCAACCGACTAATGAAGCAGATGAAAGACGATCTTCGTCTGCCCGATGAACCTCGGCATGCCGAGTGCTTTGACAATTCCAATTTTCACGGAACCAATGCCGTTTCCGCCTGTGTTGTCTTTAAAAATGGCAAAGCCTCGAAAAAAGATTACCGGCATTTCACCATTAAAACTGTTGTTGGTCCCGACGATTTCGCCAGTATGGCAGAAGTTGTTTACCGACGCTACAAGAGACTCTTGGACGAAGGCGAATCGCTGCCACAACTGATTGTGATTGATGGAGGAAAAGGCCAGCTCAATGCGGCCTTAGGAGCTTTAGATAGCTTGGGACTACGAGGAAAAATAACCATCATTGGAATAGCCAAACGCTTGGAAGAAATCTACTATCCGGGCGATCCATTTCCGATGTATCTCGACAAAAAATCTGAAACCTTGCGCGTAATTCAACACATGCGTGATGAAGCTCACCGATTTAGCATTACCCACCATAGAAACAAGCGAAGTAAAAACACATTTCGCAGCTCGTTAGAAGCCATACCAGGAATTGGGCCCGAAAGTATCAAACTATTACTGCGCACCTTTGGCTCAGTAAAGGGAGTTAAAGCGGCCTCTCCAGAAGATATCGCCAAGCTTCTTGGACAGTCAAAAGCACAGAAAGTCGCTCAGTACTTATCGGAATCCTGAGTCCTAAACACCTAACCAAACCACAATGTCTAGCAAACGCACTTATATTTCTTTATGGCTGATATTTGGTCTAGCAATAACCTCCCCTACGACGGCGTTTGCCTCGGAAGATTCTACCAGAGTAGGACTGGTATTCAGCGGAGGGGGAGCACGATGCGTGGCCCAACTTGGCGTTCTTAAAGTAATGGAAGAAGAGGGGGTTCGAATACATCATGTTGGAGGAACGAGCATGGGGGCTATTTTCGGCGCAATGGTTTCCTTGGGATACACCAGCGACCAAATCTTATATTTGATTTCAAAAATTGACTGGTCGCAGCTAGAATCGGATTTAATTCCTCGGGAGCAGCTCAGTTATTTCGACAAAAAAAGACGCGAACGTTATGCTGTAAAACTCAAAATTAGCGACTGGAGGGTTCAGCTTCCGCAGGGACTTAATAGTGGTCACTATGTCTTAAAAAACCTCAATTTTCTATTTCAGCAGGCGGGACACATTAAAGATTTTCGACAGTTTCCCATTCCTTTTTACTGCGTGGGGACAAATTTGGTTAGTGGCAAACCAACCATCTTTGAAAATGGGGATATAAGTCTGGCTTTGAGAGCTACCTCGGCCTTTCCCTCGATCTTTTTTCCCGTAGAAATCAACGAAAATCTCTACGTGGACGGCGGTGTATTAGATAACTTCCCTGTTGAGTTTATGCGCGAGAAAAATGTGGATTACATCATAGGCGTAGATGTTCAGAATCCATCGTACGAAAAAGCAGACCTCACAAATGCTTTTCGCGTATTGGAACAGATTTCCACGCTCAACAACTATTTGAGCAACTTGAGAAGCGACTCACTCGTAGATATTTTAATTCGATTAGAATTTGATAAAGTTGGACTATTTGATTTTCAAAGAGCGGGTGAGCTCTACGCAATAGGCTACCAATATGGCAATGAACACCGAGAAGCCTTTCGCAACATCGCCGCCCAACAAAAAGCTTTTCCAGCAGATGAAATACGGCCGCTTGAGCTCCCAAAGGATCAAGTGAAAATCTCACAAATTCAAATTAAGGGAGGGAGCTCAAAATCAGCAGCTCACTTTAAGAGAGAGCTAAGACTAATAAACAACAACACACTGCAGATTAGCAGATTAGATAGAAAAATTGACGAATGGATGGGTTCAATGTATTATGAGCGCATTCGGTACAACCTACTTCCAGACAGTGGAGAAACGTACAGATTACGTCTGGAATTGAACCCTGACTCGGTAAAAAGTAGAATTGGTGCATCTGTGCGCTACGATGATGACTTCGGTGCGGGCGTGTTATTGAACTTTGAACGACGTGATTTATTTCTACGCAATGCACATTTTAATGCCGACCTAGTAGTTAGCGAAAATCCCCGAACTTGGGTGGAATACAGCACCCATCTTGGAATCATACCCAGTATTGGAATCCGTTTCCGCTCACACCGATTCAAGCCAACAATATACGAAAGCGGACGCCCGATCGAACAATACCGTTACCGCGACGAATCCTTCGACCTATTTGCTCGCAGCACAATTGGCGAGGTATATGCCTTAGGGGCAGGTGTGCAATTGGAGCGGTTTTTCCTTAGCGAGTCGATTAATGTTTTACCCATTGAAGGGGAGAGAAACGCCTTTATCAATTGGTACTTATTTACCGATTTAGATACCTACGATCGCGACTTCAAGCCTCGCAAAGGCCTGAGAATCAACGGAATATACAGAATAATCTCCGAGCGAGAACGTTTTGAGGAGTTTTATATTCCGACCTCCGTACTTTCCACACATTTCTCCCAGGCAATTTCGTACAAACGAAAAATTGGTTTAGAGTATTGGGCAAAAGGAATATTCACTATCGGTTCTGACGCCGCTTTTCCCTACAACATTTTTTTAGGTGGAGTGGGCGAAAATTACATCAACTACACCTACTCGTTTCTAGGCTATAGATTCATGGAACTCGTGGGAAGAAATGCGCTTATTGGTGGTGTAAATATGTTTTTTGAAGTCGACAAAAACCAGTATTTCAGTCTAAGGGCAAACTGGGGAAGAATGGAGACCACCTTCGATAATCTCTTTGACGATGGAACCTTGCTTGACGGCTACGGACTCTCCTACGGTATTGTAAGTCCTTTAGGCCCGATTGAATTCACTGTGATGACATCGAGTAACCACAGTAGAATTTTCTCTTATTTCACTCTCGGATATTGGTTTTAGCGTATAAAGCGCTAACTTTGCTAGAACAAAGCAGGATCAACGTATTAAAGTAATATGACATCATCTTATAAAAAACACGTGGTTGTAACTGACGACCACAGCATAGTGCGCAGAGGCGCAATGCTTTTACTTAACAAGCTTGATAAGAATCTGCAAATTCACGAAGCGGAAGATTTTGACAGCACCCTTAAACTTTGCCAAGATTATCCGGTGGAATACATCATACTCGATGTGAATTTACCTGGTGGAAACCGCAGCGATATGGTTCGTGAGTTGATAGCCCACGCTCCCAATGTCAAGGTTTTAGTCTTTACTAGTTATGATGAAGACATATATGCTGAACCCTTTCTAAGAGCTGGTGCCGTTGGTTATATCAACAAACTCAGCTCTGAAGAAGAGATTATGCACGCCATTGAACAAACCATGAATGGAAAATTGTTCATCAGCGAGGAAATGCAACAAAAAATTAAAGAAAAGGGCAAGAAAAAAACCATTAATCCTTTAGGTATGCTCTCAAAAAGAGAGTTAGAAGTTGGGCGCTTGTTAGCGAACGGCAAAGGCAATCTTGAAATCAAAAATCAAACAGGACTTCAGCCTTCGACTATTTCCACCTACAAAATGAGAATATTCAAAAAACTCGAGATTGAGAATATTGCCGAACTCTTTGAAGTCTTTCAAAAATTTGATGTAAACTAACGGAATTTAACCACGACCTCCGTTCCTTTTTTCAACCGATTAATTTCCAACTCACCTTCCAAGAGGCTGGTCAGTTCCTGAACCATTTTCAAACCCAAGCCATTTTCAGAAGCTGTTTTTGGATTATTGATACCCAAGCCTTCATCGGCAACCTTAATCACGTTATATCCGTCCTCATTGACATTAAAAGTCAGCAAAATAGTTCCCGAAAACGAATATTTGAGGGCGTTATCAATCAAGTTGTGGAGTATGATTGATAGCATATTTTCATTTGAAAAAAGAAAAGAATCTGCTTTTACCTTAGAAACCAGCTTGGTCTTCTTCATATTCGCCATTGATTGAAACAACGCAAATTTGTTTTCGACGAGCTTGGCGACATCAACCTGTTCCATTGGCACGCCTTTTTTCATTTTATCCGCATTATTTTCTTTGAGAATTTCGGTCACATAACCATAGAGTTGATTACAAGTCTCCTCAGCTACCTTAATATCCTTTTGAATGTCCACAGCAATTTGATGTTCTGACTTGTTTATTTCCCGCATCATCATTCCCAAGTAACGCAGCGGTGAACGAATATCGTGCGCCAATACGGAAATAACGCGGTCTTTTACAGCATTCACGCCCTTCTGCTGTTTGAGCAATTCTCGCAAATCTGCAACCAATTGATTTGCTTGTACACTTCGCTCGTATACCGCATTTTCAAGAATGCTATTATATCGCTTTAACCATAAAATACGTCCGCGATAAAGCAAAAACAGGAAGACAAGCAAGGAGAGTGAAAAGCTAATTCTAAACCACCAAGTCGCGTAAATTGGCCCCTCTACATTCAGCCATATAGAATGGAAGACATAAGAATTTTGAAAACCGATTTGCTTCCGCACGGTGTATTTATAAAGGCCCGGAGGCAAAGATGCGAATCGCACCTCACCATCATCAGGGATAAGGGCCCAATTTCGGTTTGCTTGATTTTCTAGTCTACCCTCAATTCTAAGATTGTACGGATGACCCAAATCGGGGGAAATAACACGCAAGGAAAACGAACTAAAGTTTCTTGGAATCAATACGGTATCTGTGTTCGGAATCGGCTTTTGATCGATAAATAATTGACTAAAAAACAAACTCTTACTTGGAACAACTGGAGAAAAAGATTCTGGAGAAAAAGAAACCAAGCCACTCATTGTTGGCAAGAAAAGCAATTTGTTATTTAGTAGCAATCCACATTCACCACAACCACCATTAAATTCGTTCGTAGGGAGTCCTGAACGCGTATCGTAGTAATGAAAATACAATGGCCTACTGGGATCATTTAGATACAAATAAACATCTGATTTCAAATACTGAAAAAGCCCTCTATTGGTAGGAATCCACACAAAACCCTTTTCATCTTCAACAAAATAATGTGCAAAAGCCAAATAAGATTTTCTGTCGTAAGGCAGACGGTAGACTACGTTATCCTTGATGATATAAACACCCATTCCGTAAGTAGCAATCCAGAAAACATTAGGATCCAATTGTTGAACACTACGAATTTCTCCCTGCACTAGAGAAGAAAAGACTGATAAGCTTTTATTCAATAGGTCATACTCAAAAAGTCCGTCAGGCCCTCCAAAAAGAATGGTGTTCTCACTTAAGGGGTTAAAAAGTCGGACTTGATATTCAGAATTAGTTACCAGCTCAAAAGGGCCTGCAGGATCTTTTGCACGGTAAACTTGATAGGTATTTGAGCTATCGGTGGCCACCCATAAGTAGTCGCCAATAAATTGCATTGCGCGAATGAGTCCAGGAAACGTACTCAAAATATCTTCCTCACAATCGGCTCCTGAGCAATCGTTGCTAAGTATCGTATTATTGAAAGAACGTAGCACAGCCCTTTTATTCGGATGAACTAAAATACTGTGATTTATCCTCTTAAAACTTGCGTTTCGAGTAAGTCCATTCTCGAAATCGAAAAAAATCCCGGTGGAAGTATAAATATTCTTCCCGTCTATAGAGGCCAAACCATAATACACCTCGTCGAGATTTAAAGAATTAAGATGAACTCCAAACAACTTGGGCTCAATAACGTACAGGCCATTTGACCGACTCGCTAGAAATAGTTTTTGTGATGACTTATCGTAATAAGCCGAACCAATATTCCATTTAGAAAGCTCAATTTGCCCGCTTACGGCTACGGACTTCAAGCGACCATTTTTATTTGGCGATAAATAAAGAACCTCCTCTTGAGAAAGAAAAAACATCTGATTAGACGACCTATTCCAAAACAATCCATCGAGAGAAAAACCTTTCTCAGGAAATGAACGCACCATACTAAATCCCTTTCGTGAAGTACTCCAAAAGGCATAGTTACCTTGATGATCGAAAATGTAAAAAAATGAATCAATTAGAGCTACAGAAGCAACTTCAAAAGGAAGTGGAAGTTGAACTTTCTCGGAGTCTTTGCGAAATGTGAAAATATCATTGGCGACTTCATAAAAGTGTGTTTCGCTTAGAGCTACTCTAAAACCATACAAATCGAAATGATAGTAGTCGTCCGGGAATTTAATGATGTTATGAAATGCTTCTGTATGAGAAGAAAAATGCGCAGGAAGCTTATCTATTTTTCTAGGGATGTCGTTTTCAATAACGATAAAGTCGTCCTTAATAGTTCGTCCATAAATTAAGTTGTCCTCAGCGAATAAGTACAAAAAACGATTTGATTTAAGCTCGAGTTCAGAGGAGCTGTACACCTCAAAGTGTCTTCCGTCAAAGCGAGCCAAGCCGTTTTCCGTACAAACCCAAATAAATCCGGATTCACTGCGGACTATGGATTTCACGCTATTTTGCGGAAGACCGTCGTCATCCGTATAATGACGAATCATATACTCCACCTGGGCGCTTAACAAGCCAGAGGAGAAGAGTCCTATACAGAGAATGAAAACACGGACTATTTGCATATTTGTTTAGTTACCACACATCCATTCGATGGGCATCCATTTTCACAAAAATAAACAGCATCAAGCTAAATGCCCATAGTGAAGAGCCTCCGTAACTCACGAAAGGGAGGGGAATTCCAACAACCGGAAACAACCCAATTGCCATTGCAATATTAATTGCAAAATGGAAGAACAATACCGAAACCAATGCATAGCCGTATACTCGGTACATAACTACTTTCTGTCGTTCAGCCATAAAAATGAGTCGCATAAGAAAACCCGAAAAAAGCAATAGTAAAATTACGCTTCCCACCAAACCCCATTCCTCTCCTACGGTGCAAAAAATAAAATCGGTGTGCTGCTCGGGCACGAAGTTATACTTAGTTTGTGTTCCTTGTAAAAAACCCTTACCCGTTAAGCCTCCAGATCCAATAGCAATTTGCGCTTGATGGGTATTGTAACCCACACCCTTTAGATCTTGCTCGAGTCCTAAAAGTATATTGATACGGTTGCGATGTCGATCTTCAAGGAGATTATTAAACGTATAGTCGACGCTTTGGATTACACCGATCACGACAAAGAGAACCCCCAAGACAGATACCCATCGACGTGACTTTTTCCGCTGAATGAAAATGACAATTAGGGCTATGGCTAAAAAAAACAAACTCAAATACAAGGAGTCAAACAACAAAGCTAGAACGAATATGAGTCCAACCGCAAGCCCCAAAAAAATCCATCCGGACGACATTCCTTCGCGGTGAAATACAAAGATAAACGCAGAGAAAACGATTGTTGAGCCTAAATCAGGCTGTGGAAGGATAATAAGCGCGGGAATGGCCACGAGTAGAATGGCGATAATACGATCTTTCCATTTACGCCAAGAAAACTCTAGTCGACCCATATAATTAGCCAAGACAAGCGCAGCGGCAACTTTAGCAAATTCACCGGGCTGAATGCCAATTGGTCCGAGAACGAACCAAGAGCGAGCTCCGGAAATCTTTTGTCCAAACAGAAGTACCGCAACCAGAGAGGCTAATGAAATGATGTAAAGTGGCCAAGGAGCGATTCGCAAAAGTCGAATATCGAGAAACAACACGAGCAACATAATAACTACAGCTCCCAAAAAGAAGATCAGCTGACGGCCATGATTTTGGTTAATATCCAGAAGTCCTTCGTACTGATCAGAGTAGGTAGCTGCGTATATATTCATCCAGCCAATTCCCACTAGCATTAGATACATTAGGATTGTGGGCCAATCGATCTGAAAAACTCCTCTTTGATTCATGTGTCGTAGACTTTAGCAACTGGCTTACTGACGGGCAGCAGCGTTTCGCTCGCGGCGTTCTTGAAGACGTCTAGCTTGATTATCGTATTCTTCACGTAGCGAGCCTTCGAGCATCCGCTTTTCCATTTCGGGGCGTTTGATTTCCCCAGTTAAAAACTTCTCCATCACCAAACTGGCTATTGGTGCAGCCCATCTTGATCCCCAATATCCATTTTCGATAAATACGGCGATTGCTATTTTAGGATTGTCACGTGGTGCAAAAGCCATGAAAATCGAATGATCTTGACCATGAGGATTCTCTGCGGTTCCGGTTTTTCCGCACATAGCAATTCCTTCAATTCTCGACAAACGGGCTGTTCCCTGTTCAAACACTTCAAACATCCCTTCAATTACAGTTTCGAAATGAATACTATCAACCATCGTGTACTTGGGTTGAGTAAAATGCGGATCCGTAATGGGTTCGCCATCAATATGAGAGACAATATGCGGTGTGTAATAATATCCACGATTGGCGATGGCGGCAGCGAGATTGGCCAACTGAAGCGGCGTAACCAAAAGCTCCCCCTGACCAATACCGTTGGAAATGGTGGAAACGGCCTTCCATCGATTGGTTCGATAGACGTTATTATAGTAGGTTGAATCCGGAACTAAACCGCGTCTGCCAGTGGGCAGGTCGTTGTTAAAAAACTCGCCCATACCGAAACTCTTTACGTGGGCATTCCAGTTTTGCAAACCCACAGGAGCGCGTTTATGGCGCTCGATAATGTTTTTATACGTCGTACAAAAATAATTGTTGCAACTCTTATAAATACCAGCCTTCAAAGGCAGCGGATGCCCTGTTCCACACTTACATCGAACGAATAAACTCCCATGACGAAAGCCTCCCCCACAAGTGTATTGTGTGTTCGGAGTGATCGCCCCTACTTGCAACCCGATAAGCGCATTGAGGATTTTAAATGGGGAGCCGGGAGGGTATTCGGCCAACAAGGCTCGGTCAAACAAAGGTTTATCTACAGAATCTCGGTAAAGCTCAACATAATTTCGATTTCGATCGCGTCCTACCAACAGGTTTGGATCGAAAGTAGGACTACTGGCAACGACCAGCAGCTCACCGGTTTGCGGATCAATGGCGACTACTCCACCGCGCTTATTCGCCATTAGTCGTTCGGCATACCGCTGGAGTTCAATATCAATCGTTGCCGTTAAATGCGATCCCGACACCGGTAATGTATCGTATAAACCTCCTTCAAATTGACCTTTTTCTCTATTGTGAACGTCGACAACGATTCTTCGCACGCCGTCTTTTCCCCGTAAAGTCGACTCGTAGGATTTCTCAATCCCCGCCACACCATAAAAATCGCCCCGAGCGTACTCCGGATTGTTGCGAACAAATGCTTCGGAAACCTCACCTATGAAGCCAGCTATATTAGCAGCACCGTCATATTGATAGGAGCGAAGAAGTCGACGCTGAAAGAAAAATCCGGGATAAAACACCAGTTTCTCCTGCACCGCTGCGTACTCGGAGTGCATCATCTGCTTAATCACAACCGACGGCTTCAAGCGCGAATAAACCACTGCCTTTTTCAAAGCTTTACGCAAATCCTCGCGATCCATATGAAAATGCTCGCAAAAGGCAGACGTATCTAAATCACGAACTTGAGAAGGGATAACCATTAAATCATACGCCGACTGATTACCCACAATCAACCGATTGTGACGGTCATAAATATGTCCTCGAGGCGCATAATCTTTTAGCCGACGAATCACATTATTCTCTGCCGACAACTTCAAACTTTCGTCGAAAAGCTGTAAATATACCAAGCGACTAGTGAAAATCACGAAGAGCATAACAATAAAACCAATCAACAAAAAAGCCCTTCTTTCCATGACGTTTAGGGATTAACTTTTTTGGGAAAGGTGAGCCCGTGAAACACTAAAACCACCACGAAACTGAGCAGGGTAGTCTGTGCGGTTCTCCACAAGATAACATCCAATTGTTGCAATTTCAGGGCATCAATAAAGTACATGGTAAAATGATGGAAGAAAAATGCGAGAATCACCAGTAAGCTAAAATTTCGGAATCCCAGTGTACTAACGCTTAAGTTGGGCAAATCCTCACCACCTCGAGTTGAGACCAAGCGAAGAAAAACCGGACGCAAATAGACCATCATTACCGTTGCTGATGCGTGAATTGCACCTGAACGTTCCATCATGTCGACAATCAATCCAGTAAAAAAACCCAAAATCAATAGGGTGTGTTGATTGAACTTCACTGGCATTAATAGTAAAAGCAGTGGGTAGTAATACGGCGTTATGTAGCCAAAAAACTGGACATTCGAAAGCACGAAAAATTGGAACAAGAGCACCAATGTGTACTTAAAGAAAAGGTAAACTGGGTTATCGCTCATCTTCTATTAATTCTTCAATTAATCGTCTTTCCTCATACTCAACTTCCTCCACCAAATATACGTGATAAAGAGCTGAAAAATCAGTAAACAAACGAACTTCGGCTTCTATATTGTCGATGGCCGAATTAAGTTGGTGTGATTTAATTACTCCAACGGGGATTCCAGCCGGGAAAATTGCAGAGCGCGTATCGGTTACTACGGTATCACCAATTTGGATATCGGCATGAGATGGGAAATCTGATATCGCACCGGTACGAAAATCTCTTCCATCCCAAAGCATGGTCCCAAAAAAAGTATTGCGAACCAAGCGTGTACTTAGGCGAAACTTACTGTGCAGTAATGTAATTACCGTAGCGTAATTTTCCCCTACATCCTTCACTACCCCAACCACACCTTCTGTACTGATAACGCCCATTCCGCTATAAACTCCATGTCGAAGCCCCTTGTCGATCACCAAATAGTTGTTATTCTTGCGATAGGTACGTTGCACCGCACGTGCGGGAAACATTCTGTATTGGACGCGCAAACTGTCGTTGGCTACCTGAGAATACACTGCCAGATCCGAGGAGTAGTTATTCATCAAAACACTTCGCAATCGTGCGTTCTCGTTTTGCAATTGCCTATTTTGATGAGCAAGCTGAAAGTAATTACTCCACTTCTCGCGTTTTTCGTGCAAGCTATACATCCATTTGGCGGTAACCGCAGAAAACTTAGCCTGGTGAAATGATTTGCTTTGAACCAAAATCGCAAAAGCCAATATTTGCAAAATGACAAACAGTATTTCGATACTGTTTTTACGAAAAAAAGCAAATATTTGAAACATTTACGAGAGGAATCAACGAAGTAGGAAATTGAATTTATCGATGTTCTTAAGCGCGATACCTGTTCCGCGAACAACTGCTCTCAGTGGATCTTCAGCAACAAATACAGGAAGGTCAGTTTTCTGTGATATTCGCTTATCCAAACCTCGAAGCATACTACCACCTCCCGCCATGAAAATACCACTGTTGTAGATATCCGCCGCCAGTTCGGGCGGGGTCATCGAAAGTGCTTCCATGATAGCTTCTTCCACACGAAGAATTGATTTTTCCAAAGCGCGAGCTATTTCCTTGTAAGAAACAATAACCTGCTTGGGCTTTCCACTTAGTAAATCTCTACCTTGAACTGGATAATCTGCCGGTGGAGACTCCAAATCGTCGACGGCTGCGCCAACGTTTATTTTAATCTCTTCCGCCGTGCGCTCACCAATATACAAGTTGTGCTGATTTCGCATGTACGAAGCTATATCGTTGGTAAACACGTCACCGGCAATTTTTATGCTTTTATCGGAAACAATACCGCCTAAGGCAACAACGGCGATTTCTGTAGTTCCTCCTCCTATATCGATAATCATGTTCCCTTTAGGCTCTTGCACGTCAACGCCGATACCTATTGCCGCAGCCATAGGCTCTTGAATAAGGTAGACTTCCTTTGCCCCCGCGTGTTCTGCAGAGTCACGTACCGCGCGCTTTTCTACTTCCGTAATCCCAGAGGGAATACAAATAACCATGCGAAGTGATGGCGCAAATAGCCGCTTTTGAAAACCGGGAATTGACTTTATCAACTCACGCATCATGTATTCAGAGGCGTTAAAATCTGCAATAACACCGTCCTTCAATGGCCGAATTGTCTTGATGTTTTCGTGCGTCTTTCCGTGCATCTGACGCGCAGCGTGTCCAACGGCAATAACCTTGTTGGTGGTGCGATCAATTGCGACAATACTCGGCGCATCTACCACAACTTTATCATTATGGATAATCAAGGTGTTAGCAGTCCCTAAATCGATTGCTATATCCTGTGTGAAAAAGTCAAAAAGTCCCATTATGTTTTTTATCAGTGTTTAAAATGTCTGGTTCCGGTAAAGACCATCGCCATGTTGTTCGCATCGCAATAGTCAATACTCAATTGGTCTTTAATTGATCCTCCGGGCTGAATAACAGCCTCTACACCCTCGGTATTCGCAATTTCTACACAATCGGGAAAAGGGAAAAAGGCATCGGATGCCATCACCGATGCATTGATTTCAAAACCAAAGTTCTTCGCTTTTTCAAGAGCCTGTCGCAGCGCATCAACTCGGGATGTCTGACCGGTGCCGCTGCCAATAAGCTGTGCGTTTTTTGCTAAAACAATCGTATTCGATTTGGTGTGTTTACAAATTTTTGAAGCAAAGAGCAAATCATCAATCTGGGTATCGGAAGGTGCTTTTTTAGTTGCGATTTTAAGATCTTCGCGGGTATCGGTTTTGGTATTTCGCTCTTGCACCAAAACTCCATTCAGTACCGTACGTTCCATTACCGGAGCAAAATCGAAGTTTTTAATCGTGAGTATGATTCGGTTTTTCTTCGATTGCAAAATCTCCAAAACACCTTGATCATAACCCGGAGCCATTACAACCTCCACGAAAAGTTTATCGACTTCCTCGGCCGTTGCCTTGTCCATAACTCGATTACAAGCAACCACACCCCCAAAAGCAGAAACAGGATCTCCCGCCAAAGCATCTTTCCACGCCTCCACAAGACTGCCTCTACTCGCAAGGCCACAAGCGTTGTTATGCTTTACAATCACAAATGTAGGCTCCGAGAACTCTTGCAAGAGCTGGAGCGTTGCGTCTACATCGAGTAAATTATTATACGAAAGCTCTTTTCCGTGATGCTGCTCCAACATATCGCTTAAATTACCACGAAAAGACCCTTTTTGATGCGGATTCTCTCCATATCGCAAAGGTGTTTCCTGACTCGCTCCGGCAAACCAAGAATGAATGGCCGTGTCGTAAGACGAACTCACCGCAAAAGCCTCCTTGGCAAACTGACGGCGTGTATCTAAACTCACCTCTCCGTTGCCCTCTCTTAAAATTTTAACCGCGCGGTCGTACTGACTTCTATTGGAAATAATCCACACATCGTGGAAATTTTTCGCAGCGGCACGAATCAACGAAATGCCACCAATATCTATTTTCTCAATAATATCCTCCGCGGATCCTCCCGCAGCTACCGTTTCCTCGAAAGGATACAAATCAACTATAACTACGTCGATTGGACGAAGTCCGTGCTCCGACATTTCGCGATTATCCGAATCATTCTCCCTCCGCGCTAGAATACCACCAAACACCGCTGGATGTAATGTTTTAACTCGTCCGCCTAAAATACTAGGAAAACCAGTAACAGACTCAACAGCTTCAACATCTTTCCCCAAACTGCGGATGTACGACTCCGTACCTCCCGTAGATAAAAAATCCACACCATAATCGGATAACGCGTTTATCAAAACGTCTAAACCATCTTTATAGAAAACAGAAACCAACGCCCTGTTGGGCTTAAGTAGCTCATTCATTGTAAATTATTTTCAGGCTGCGAAAGTACGTAAAGTTAAGAGGGGATTCAATAGAAAAGACTCGTTTTTCTAATTTTTTTTCATTCCTTTGTCGATGCGTAATTTTTCGAAATAAAATGCGCCTTATCGCTTTAAAAAATCAGCCTTTTTGGCGCCATGACTAAGCTACCAAAGACGAAAAATATTTCTCTATTCCTATTTTCAAACGCCTTTCTTTCCGGGGCTAGGGCTTTGCGCACCAACAAACTACGCGCGCTTCTTTCCCTGCTTGGAATCACCATTGGCATCTTTGCGATTATTACGGTTTTCGCTTTGGTAGATTCGCTAAAGCAAAACATTCGCAATAGCTTAGAATCACTCGGAAGCGATGTCGTATACGTGCAAAAATGGCCTTGGGGAACGGGTGGAGACTATCCCTGGTGGAAGTACGTCAATCGCCCTCCAATTAGCGTTTCCGACTTTCAGTTTCTGGAAAGAAATCTTACCACCGCCGAATTTATCGTCTTCGACCAAAGCTTTTCCCGGACCGTACAATTTGGCAATACCGAAGCCGAAAACACTTCTGTGCATTTTGTCTCCCACCAATATTTCGAACTTTCGAATTCTGAACTCACGCAGGGAAGATTTTTTAGCGCATTTGAAAGTGCAGGAGGAAATGCCGTAGTCGTCATTGGCGCTGATATTGCCGATGCCCTTTTTCCCGATGGAAACGCCATAGGAAACAACATCAATTTCATGGGGAAAAGAGCTCGGGTAATCGGTGTTTTGGAAAAAGTTGGCAGCAATCTCATCGGCGGAGACTCCGACAACAGTATCTTTTCTCCATTAAATTTCGGCAGAACTTTTCTCAACTTCAGTCAACTTGCCGGTGGAGATATTACCGTTCGACCCTTTCCGGGAATTAGTGCCGACCAACTCAAACAAGAAATTCAAATCCGACTTCGAGCACACCGGAGAATACCACCAACGGTAGAAGACAATTTTTCTCTTAACGAGGTAACGCTGCTCCAGGAAAGCATACAAAGTATTTTCTCCGTACTTACGATTGCCGGAATATTTATCGGGGGATTTTCGATTTTAGTTGGGGGCTTTGGAATAGCAAACATCATGTTCGTTAGTGTTCGCGAACGCACCGGACAAATTGGAATACAAAAATCCCTAGGAGCACCCAGCAGCTTTATTTTATGGCAGTTTCTTACAGAGTCTGTTCTGCTTTGCAGCGTAGGCGGATTGCTTGGTTTGGGCGCTGTTTACCTGGTCATAACCGCGGCTTCACAGATCGTGGACTTCCCAATTTATCTCTCCTTAGGCAATATCCTTTTGGGGATCTATATCAGCGCAGGAATTGGCGTGGTGTCGGGCTTTGTACCCGCACTTACCGCTAGTCGGCTTAGACCGGTAGACGCTATTCGATCAGCAATTTAGACAATTGATTTAAATTGCCTGACTGGAGCGCTGAATGGTCTGCGCTCCCATAATTGGATAATTCACGTCGAATACCGAACACACGTTTCGTAAAAACGTAGTACCAAGACTCGTCAGCTGCAAATGATTTCCGTCTAAATCCAACAAACCGTCCATTTCCATGTCTTTCAAAACATCGATTCGTCCGGAATCCTCCAAAAATTCCGCTACTTCAGAATCCCATTTCGCTAGTCGATAACACGAAATAGACTGAATAATTTCGCGATGCTTCTGTTCACGATCAGTTAGCAAATGCCCTTTAATCACGGGTAATTCATCGGTTTTTAGCAAAGCTTGGTAAATTTCATTTTTTTTCTCATTTTGCCAAAATGCGTTACCTACATCGGAAATGGATGACGTACCCAAGCCCAACAAAACTTTTTCACGGGCGTGGGTGTAACCCATAAAATTGCGGTGGAGATATCCCTGCTCTTTGTCGCGAAACATTCCGTCTTGAGGAAACACAAAGTGATCCATGCCAATATCTGCATAACCTGCCGCCAAAAAAGCTTCCCGTCCCATATGGTGTAATGCCAATTTAGTGGCGGCATCTGGTAAATCATTCTCATCATATGCACGCTGACCCGGACTGGTCCATGGGACATGTGCGTAAGAATAATACGCCAACCGATCGGGCTGTAGGGCAATACTCTCCTCCAAAGTTTTGGAAAAACTCAATTCATTCTGAAAAGGCAAACCGTAGATGAGGTCAAAATTTATCGATGTATACCCTATTTCACGAGCCTGAGTGATTACTGTTTGCACATCATCTACCGTTTGAAATCTATGTATGGCAGTTTGCACCTTCGGATCAAAATCCTGAACACCAAGACTCAAGCGACGGAAACCCAAATTATACAACGTCTCCAAGTGCTCACGGGAGGTATTTGCAGGGTGTGCTTCAAAACTAAACATTTCGCCCGCCTCCACATGTGGGTGTTTCAGGATATTTTCCAGTAAATACTGAAGATTCTCTGGCGAAAAAAACGTTGGCGTTCCTCCACCAAGGTGAATACCCGTGATTTTAGCCCCCTCCGCGATGAACTTGGAATACAAATCAAACTCGCGCAAAAGCGCATTAATATAGGGCCTTTCTACAAGATGATTCTTGGTGATTCGCTTATTGCAACCACAGTATGTGCACAAACTTTCGCAAAAGGGCAAATGAATGTAAAGTGCAAAACCACCGTTTTCGTCGGTCGCCCGAGTTAAGCGATGAAGCGCCTCAGAAAAATCGAAATTTTCAGAGTTCCAATCTGGAACGGTGGGGTAAGAAGTATAACGAGGTACCGGTCGGTTGTATTTTGCCCAATTCAATTCACTCATAATAGGTGGTCTAAGTTTTCACTTTACAGAACCACAAAATTCGCGAATAAAAAAAGAGTAAATTATGACGCTTATCAGGTTAATTGACCCGATAAAAATTGTGCCCTACACGCTTCAGTTCGCCCGACTCCACGCGCTGATTTTCACGATCATTTGCCTGCTTCAAAAGCGACTCAAAAGCGCCCGAAGACCGGTATTTATGCCAACCACCAACAGCCTCAATTTCCTTAAAACTACGCCAAGCAGCATCAGCCAAATCATGCGTAAAATGCTCAAAAAACGGACTGCCACTTGCGGGATCTAGGTGCTTATCCAAATGAGCCTCATACCGAAAAATCAACTGCGCATTGCGGCTTACGCGCTGACCAAAAGGATCATTATTCTCTGAATTTACATTATGCGGCACCAAACAAAGGGCATCGGCACCACCTACCACAGCACCCATTCCCTCAGCGGTATTTCGCAGCATGTTAGAATACACGTCCGAAGTATGCTTATTGCGCAGCGTACTTTCTACGTATATGTATGCCTCTACTTCATTCATGGAAATTGTTTGCAATAAAAACGACCACAATCTGCGCAACGCACGAACTTGAACGATGTCCAAAAAATAATGACCTTGGGTGCCTAGCGCAAACCAGATTTCGGAGGCGGGCACACCTTGATGAAGTTTTTCATAAGCATCCGCCAATAAGCATCCCAACGCACGATCAGGGTCTACAGCAGCATCTGCCAGGCGGCGCCCATCTACTCCAGCAGCCTTAAAACCACGAACGGCATCGGGTTGCTTGATGAATACGTCGGGCAGCTTTCTGGGGTAGTTTTCGCGTATATAAGAAAATAAAGCGGGATCATTTTGCGGCAGATTGACAAACAAACTAATGTAATCAAGAGCAATACCTTGAAGTAAAACCTCCCAATTTAAAGGTTTTTGCGCATCGATAAACAAACCATTAGCACCACCCTCTAAAGCTTTGATCATTTCCTGATTGGCTTTGGCTGGCTGCTCTAGATTAAACTGACGATGCACAATCACCCAATCACCCTGCTGACGAGACTGATAGGTGGCGTGTGCATTGCCGGGGAGAGGTGAAAAATCGAGTCGATCTGACAATTTTACACGCAACGCCTCCAAACTATCAACACCCACCTCGCGGCATATTTTCGCTTCCCACTGGTCACGAGATAAAGGGCTAAACTCGTCAAAAGATATTGGCGTACTCATTCCGTTTGATTATGATAAATGACAATCTTAAATTCAAAGGTCAAAAGTAACCCATATTTACCAAGACGCCAAAGCTTTTAACCCAAGAAATTAGTGCTCGCATTACCTTTGCCGAATGCAAGACCACTACTCCTTTCAAGAAGGCGAAATGCTACTCATCGACAAACCGTACGGGGCAACCTCTTTTGCGGTTGTGAAGCATATCCGCTGGCACATTCTCAACATGCTTGGGATTAAAAAAATTAAAGTCGGACACGCCGGGACTCTTGACCCTTTAGCAACCGGACTGCTGATTGTATTGACCGGAAAAAAAACCAAAGAGATAGAACAGTTTATGGGCCTGGATAAAGTCTATACCGGCAGTATTAAACTCGGCGCAATCACCGCATGCTACGACAGAGAAAAGCCTGAAGAAAATCACTGCGAAGTTCCGGCATTCACCCGTGAAGATTTGGAACAAATTGCTCGGCAGCTCACCGGGGAAATCGAACAGTTTCCGCCAATTTTCTCCGCCCTAAAAGTCGATGGGAAAAAGATGTATCAGCAAGCTCGAGACGGAAGTGCCCCGAAAGAAATTAAATCTCGAAAAGTACAAATCCACAGTTTTGAACTCACTGATATTGACCTCCCCTTTATTCACTTCCGAATACATTGTGGAAAAGGCACCTACATACGCAGCATGGCCTATGATTTCGGAAAATTAGCTGGCTGTGGAGGCTATCTGTATAGTTTGCGGCGTGAATCCATTGGATCCTTTTCTGTAGATGATGCAATAATGGGAATTCGAGAAGAGGACTTTAGTTTTCGCGAGAGTATTTTCCCTGCTACAAATCCCGAATCTCAGTTATAAAATTCTCGTCAAGGTTGTTGATGAGCGTGTTCAACTCGCTCAGACAAACGCTGCATACGTGTAACCGTAACGCTATATACGCCATAACTCTCATCTACAATTCCTTCAATACGATACACCCCGCGACCGCGAAATGGATAGCGAATAGCAATTGCCGGAAAATGTGTGGTATCTATCCATTCACCATCAGCGTCTGTGAAAGTCCCAAAATACATTCGCTCTCCTTTAATTGTGCGGGTTGGCTTGATGCTAACTAGGTATCCGCACAGAGAAATTTCTCTACCAACATACCTGTAGATATCCTTAGCGCTGGTATGTGACGGAAGATCGCACATGCTAAAAGGATCATCGATGGGAAATCCAAAACATTCCAAATCGTCGATGTAACTCTCGTGTGGTGGAGACTCCAAATCGGGTAAAGTCTGTGGTGGACGACTTACCCGAAACAAACTCGGGGTAGAAATTGCTGGAACGGGCTTTTGATATAGCGGATAAGCCTGCCAATACAACTTCTGCTTGGACGAATGTATTTGCCGGAAAGCTCCGCAGCGAATAAGCAATAATAACTGCTCCCTACCGGGACGTACACGTTCAAAAAAATCATCGATGCCCGTGAAATCACCATCCATCTCCCGCGATTTGATCATCGCATCAACCACCTGATCTTCAAGCCCACTAACCCACTTCCAGCCTATCATCAATTGCTTGTTGGACAAAAGCTGACAGTCGCGTTGTGCGCGATTTACGCAGGGCCGCTCAACTTGTGCCCCGAGCTTTATTGCTTCCCGTAAATAGGTCTCAGTGCCGTAGAAACCTCCGTGATTATTGATTACCGCAGTGATAAACTCGAGGGGATAATGGGCGCGCAAAAACAAACTTTGATAACTCTCTACGGCAAAACTTGCCGAGTGTCCTTTAGCGAAGGAATATCCGGCAAAACTTTCTATTTGACGCCAAATTTCGTGCGCGAGCTCATCGGAATGACCGCGCTGTCGACAGTTGAAAAAGTACTGCTCACGCAAGCGATCAAAGGCTTCTTTTGATCGATACTTCCCGCTCATTCCTCGTCGAAGAATATCGGCTTCCGCCAAACTGAGTCCGGCAAAATGATGCGCCACTTTAATAACGTCTTCTTGATAGACCATAATACCAAAAGTCTCGGGCATGATTTCCATAAGCACCGGATGGGCATCTGCTCGTGCTTGAGGATCCCGATAGCGACGAATGTATTCCTGCATCATCCCAGAACGCGCCACCCCCGGACGAATGATACTACTGGCCGCTACCAGACTAAGATAATCTTTGCATTGCATCTTCCTTAGCAATTGACGCATAGCTGGCGACTCCACATAAAAAGCACCTATGGTATCGCCTTGTTCAAGCAATTGCCGAATGGCCAGATCGGATTTAAAGCGAGGAATGTCGTGAATATCCAGCCGCTCTCCACGATTTTTGAATACCAAATCCACAGCATCGCGAATGTGCCCCAAACCACGCTGACTCAAAATATCGAATTTGTAAAGCCCCACATCCTCCGCCGAATACATGTCGAACTGAACAGTAGAAAAGCCTTTAGGGGGCAAAAATGTAGTGCTGTAATGATGCATGCTCTTATCCGAAATAAGCACTCCCCCTGCATGAATGCTGAGGTGATTAGGAAATCCTTCTATGTATTTACTGTACCGCAACACCAATTCGTGAAGAGCATCTTTCGGTGACCCGCCGGCTGCTAAATGATCAATTTCTGAAGTCGGTAAACCAAATACCTTAGCCATTTCCCGAATGGTAGCCCGGTAACGAAATGTATTGTACGTAGCCAGCAAGGCAGTATGCTGGGCGCCATGACGCTGAAATATGTACCGCAAAACCTCATCGCGGTCACGCCACGAAAAATCAAGATCAAAATCGGGTGGACTCTCGCGGTATAAATTGATAAACCGCTCAAAATACAAATCGAGATCAACCGGATCTACATCGGTAATGCCCATGCAGTAGGCAGCCAAACTATTCGCGCCACTACCACGTCCGACATGAAAAAAACCACGTTGAGTAGCATAGCGAATTATATCGGCAGCAATGAGAAAATAACTGACAAAACCCTTCTTGATAATGATGTCGATTTCTTTATCCAGTCGAGCCTGCAGCGCCGGAGTACACTGTTTATAACGCCGATGGAGTCCTTCCTGACTCATCGCTCGCAACTGCTGAACGTCTTCTTGCAATGAATTGTAAAATACCGATTTGTTTCTTGAAATTCCGAATGTGTAATGAAAGCAGCAACTATCCAAAAGTTTTTCGGTGCGCTGAAGCATGTAAGGAGCAGATTGGTAGGCAACTTGCAAATCATTATGCGACAAAAGCACATCATCGGCCGGAGCCTGAGCATCAACCGAGAGTTTACTCAGCAAGGTGTTATTATCGATTGCGCGCAAAAGTCGGTGTGTATTAAAATCACGCTTGTTGCGAAATCGCATGCGTGGCGCGGCTATCAACACATCGGTGTGATACTTCCAGGGTGAAAAGGCCACTCGGTTCAGGTCGGCAGGTCGCACGCCTATGTATTCGTTTTCACGGGGTGAGAAGTACAACTCTTTACTAAAAGGATAAATCACGACAACGCCTTCGTGCTGTGGTGCTCGCTCAGGAAAAACAGTGCCCCGATGCAGATGGTCGCTCACAAACGCATTAATTGCGGCAAAGCCAGACCAGTTTTGCGCGACCATTATGTAACGCTGCGGCACCTCCACCGCGGGTATAATTTGTACACCCCGTTGCTGACCCTCTCGCATGGCCGAAAATATAGCCGATGTAGCAAGTATATCGGCAATCACCAACCGCTGATGGCCATTGTTGATCGCCCAATCAACCCAAGTTTTTTCGTCGATAACGCCGTAACGTAAAGAATAGTAAGTCTGTGCAAACATGGTAAACAAATCTAAAACGACAGTTATTTTGTCAAAATATCGACAACAATATAGTAATTTGATTTGTTTTTTGCAAGTAGAAAAACGGATTTTGACGCAAATGATAGTCACGATGCGTTAGCACCGGCTTTCTAAGCAGATAAAAAACGTTGAGTGCGAGAAAGAATCAAGATATTCTGCTCCAGCTGTGTTTTTCGGCGTAGTGTGTAATGAAGAAGTCGCGAGTAGCGATGTGTTGTGGCATTTCGAGACGGGGATCAACGCGCAGTATTTCGATGGCGGCGGCACGAGCGGCAGATAGTATAGCGCCATCTTTAACGAGATCTGCGACTTTAAACTGTACGACTCCGCTTTGTCGGGTTCCCGTCATTTCACCGGGACCGCGCAGTGCGAGGTCGACTTCAGAAATGCGGAATCCGTCGTTGGTTTCCTCCATGGTTTTCATACGTGTGCGCGCCTCTTTACCCAGTTTGTATCCGGTCATAAGTATGCAATAGCTCTGTTCGGCACCACGACCTACCCTACCCCGAAGTTGGTGAAGTTGGGATAACCCAAATCGTTCAGCACTTTCAATAACCATAACGGAGGCGTTGGGGACATTTACCCCCACTTCAATAACCGTAGTAGCGACCATAATGTGTGTTTTTCCCTCTACAAAGGCCTGCATTTCCTGGTCTTTGACATCGGGAGGAAGTTGGCCATGTACGACCGAGACTTGATAATGTGGTTCGGGAAATGCGCGACAAATACTTTCAAAGCCAGAAATCAGATCTTGGTAGTCTTGTTTTTCCGATTCTTTAATGAGCGGGAAAACCACGTAGATTTGGCGTCCGAGGGCAATTTGATCTTTCATAAAGCCATAGATTGCCAATCGCTTATTTTCAAAATAATGTTTTGTCGTGATAGGCTTTCTACCTGGCGGAAGTTCATCGATCACACTTACATCGAGATCTCCGTAGAGCGACATAGCGAGCGTTCGGGGAATGGGCGTGGCAGTCATGACCAAAATATGTGGTGGAATGGGGTTTTTTGCCCATAAGCGAGATCGTTGAGCCACTCCAAATCGGTGTTGTTCATCGATTACTGCAAGGCCGAGAGCGGCAAACTGCACCCGATCTTCTAGGAGCGCGTGTGTTCCTACTACAAAGGGAATTTCGGCCGTTTGCAGGCCGGCGAGAATCCGGCGGCGTTCGGGAGCTGAGGTTGATCCGGTAAGGATGGCGATGGGAACACCGAGAGGTTCCAGCAATTCGGAGAGTCCGATAAAATGCTGACGAGCAAGGATTTCGGTTGGCGCCATTAGACAGGCTTGGAGACCATTATCGAGCGCGAGCAGCATCGACAGGAGAGCAACGATGGTTTTTCCGGAACCCACATCGCCTTGAAGCAGACGATTCATCTGCGCACCGGAACCCATGTCTCTGCGGATTTCGCGCACCACCCGCTTTTGTGCGCCGGTTAGGGGAAAAGGCAGAACATGATCGTAAAAACGCTTAAAAACAGGTCCAACATGTTCGATGATATTCCCTTTAATTTTGGATTTATTGATGAGTTTTTGGCGCACCATTCCGAGCTGCACAAAGAAGAACTCTTCAAAAACCAAGCGAAAACGAGCGCGCCGCATCATGGCCTCATTGGCGGGAAAATGCAAACCAAACAAAGCTTCCTCCCGAGTAACGAATCGGTATTTTTCAACATAATCGGGAGGTAAATTGTCGACAATTGTTCCGGAAAACTTCGGAAGTAAGGCTTTTACGAGTTTACCGATAGCACGTCCATTGAGTCCCCTGGCTGTTAATTTTTCAGTGGATGAATACACCGGGTAAAAGGCGCCGAACTGGCCCGCAGTATCTGGGGTGTGTGGCTCCAGCTCAGGGTGTGCAAAACTCCAAACGCCTTGATAGTTTTGCGGCTTACCGAAAAGCACATAGGGCGTATTCAGCTGGAGGAGCTTTTCGAGAGCTGCGACCGACTTAAACCATACAACCTCGACACTTTGCTTGCCGTCGGAAAATCGACCAACCAAGCGACGACGACGATTTTTACCCACAAGCATTTGAAGGGAAATGAGCTTACCGACAATTTGGATTTCGCCCGGAGCGTTGGGAATATCGCTTATCTGATAAAAACCCGTGCGATCGACATAACGGAAAGGGAAGTACATCAGCAAGTCTTCAAAAACGGCAATCGAGAGCTCTTCCCGCAATAGGCGTCCCTTATCTGGCCCCACCCCTTTCAGGTATTCGATTGGTGTTTTTGCTATTTCATCGTAGGATGACTTCATGCTTCCTGGCAACTAATATACTATTATCTATGTGTAGGCAAATATCTTTTAGACTGCTAAACGATGAGAATTATTAACTGCTAAGGTACCTCATTTGTGCATAACAGCAATACACACGAGTAATGAAGTTGTGTAGGGTACAAAGATGTCCTTAAAAAACTATACGTATATAGAAAAAAAAACCGGAACAGAACGTTCCGGCTAGTTATGCATTGAGAAATATCGAATTAGACGATTAGTTTTCGTCTGCCTCTTCTTCTTTGTGACCAATAATTTTATGTGCCAATGCGGGATTAATCTTTTCTAGGCCAACTAGAGTTAGCCAATAGCCCACGAATAGTGAGAGAAAAATAAGCATGGAAAAACCCATTCCGAAGATGAGTAAAAATGCAAACCAACCGAGTGTATAAGACAACATAAGCGTATGATTTTTTGACGCGGCTAAATTACAATAAAAGAATCAACTTAGAAACATTCGCGAAAAAAATTTTGTCAGTTCAATTTTATTGATTAAAATGCGGTCGTTTACATGACAATTTAAATGTCATTAAAATCTCGAGATCGACAAAAACCGTCGATAAAGAGTGTTAATCAAATGAAATTCAATCAAAAAAAACATCTATTGCAAAAGCAATCGAGATAAGACGATAACAACAAAAACGGAATATCATGGAAAAATGCAGATCAACCACCATCATTACGGGCAAATATTTACACCGTTTGACCCCGGTAGCCACTACGAGCGAGGCGGTAAAAGTAAAATGGTACGTAGTAAAATCTACGGCACACGCTGTGGGGGCCTATGCTCAGAAAAAGTAAAACAGAATATTGCGCCTAGCTAGATTGCGACTTTATGGTTATTCATTTAGATTTAGACACCTTTTTTGTATCGGTAGAGCGACTGGAAAATAGTGCTCTGCGAGATCGTCCTGTCATTATAGGAGGTGGAGATCGCGGGGTGGTAGCGGCGTGTAGTTATGAGGCTCGGAAGTTTGGCGTA
>REDE01000078.1 GCA_007693635.1 Flavobacteriales bacterium
CAAAGTGCCGGTATTTGGGTAACTTTAAATATTTTTACCGTGAGAAAATTATTTTATTTTTTATTCGTTATACCATGTATAGCGATAACCTCCTGTTCAAAAGAAGACATGGCCTCCACAAACAAAAATTCCAATATAGCCTCTTTGTCGGTAGGTGTGTATAATCCCAGTGACCCTGAAGAAATTTTAGAGCGAATTGAAGAATTTCTTGAAGGAGTTGTTCAAGAGTATATGGAAGATATTCCGGTTCAAGAAGCTATCTGGAAGTTAGAGGCTTCGTTGAATTATGCTTTTAGAGGGTCGAAAGGGCCAATTAAAGATGTAGAGACCGAATCTTATGTCTATGAAATTTATTGTGATGGATTTTATGTAAATGGAGATCAGCTTTTAAATGTATTTAATGAAGTTTATTTAGATATTTACAGTAAAAGCACCACAACAGAAAAGGAGCTCTCACTTATTGATGTGTATTGGAATGAGCAATCAAATAGTATGCATTTGACAGCTTACTATGCTGTTATTGAGTCGTTTCCTGTAAATCTACCTTCAGACGTTGGTAATTGGATTGCCACAGAGCATAGAGCTTGTTCTCAGCAGGTGTCTGGTAATTGCGCGGATATGTCAACGGCTGCTAATAAAATGGATCAATATATTTCTCTAAAGTATTACCATGATTTATTTGTAAATCAAAATATTGATGTGTCAGCTGCTCATTTTCATACGGGGATTTATATTGCTGGGCGTGGAAGTAATGGTTGGTATTATTGTGACGCTGGCCCTTCTTTGTGGGACTTACCATTGACGTCTAGTTATTTGCGATCAAATTTTGGTCTTTGGGGATGCGCTCAGAATTCGATACTTACGCCTACAAATAATTTACAGTGTATAAATAGTCAGTATATAATTCAGTTTGCTGATCAAGCTATTTTAGACGCTTCAAATTATAATCCTGGAGGCAATAGAGGATTATTTTTATATCAAACTGCCTTTACAGCAACTACTGGAGGGTCGACATTATATTATCATATACCGAGTTATATGTACTATGGTAATTTTACTGAGGTGACTTTAAATCATTCGATACATGGGTATTAATTTCGGTAATTCAAAAACAAGACAGATTTTCTTCTGTCTTGTTTTTCTATTTCATATAAATGTTTACAGCCAAAGTCAAAATAAATTTGTTGAAATTCAGGCAATTGATGATTTGACAAGCTATGCTTCGATTATTGATACATCAGGGAATGTATTATTGAGCGCTTCAAATTTTTTTAATTCAACACACGTTAGCGCTAATTTTTATAAAGTGTCACCTCACGGTCAAATTATCGATTCTATAAATATTGAAGATCAAATAGATGGAGTTGTTTTCACCTATAGGTTTAATAATGTATTTTTCTTGGATAATTATTATTATTGGGTTGGGACATTTCATCCTTTACATTCGAGCTTTAGTATTTCTTTAATGGGATTTGCTGTTGTTAAGACCAATCAAAATTTTGATATTCTCGACAGGGTTCTTGGTGATAATTTGATTCAAGAACCTGTTAATTCTACTTTTTTTGATGATAGAATCTTTTTGTCATTAATGTCGATGGATGGTTCTGATTTGCGGTTGCAAATTGCGGATATAAATTTGAATGGAAATCTCAGCATAAATAAAGATACAGCATATGATGGCACTTTGATTCTTTCAGGTACCCGAGGTTTTTTGGTTTCAGACGGTTATTTAAGAGCAACAATGGATGATTATCAGTTTTATTACACCATTGGGTTGGATAGTTTGCAATTAATTAGTTTAGATACTATTACTCCTTACACGTTTGGTACTCCGTTCGTTTCTTATTTTATTCAGCAAATAGCTCAGTATAAGGACTCACTTTTGATATCGCTGCATCCTGAAAATAACACTTTTATGCTCCTTGACAATAAGTTTAGTCTTATTGATACATTACGATTGGTAAATACTCAGATTAACGTTCTTTATGGAGGTTCAGAGTTTATTAAAGATGATGTTTTATATTATGGAGGGACTTTTCCGCTACTTGCTAGTTTTTTTTGGCAAAGCTCTCAAGGAGATTTGCAAATTGTGCGATTAAAGGATTTTTCTTTGGATTGGTCTGTAGTTTTATCTGACCCTCAGACTAATAAATACTTGACTAAAATTTTACCATCCCCAAATGATGAGTTTTTGTTTTTAATTTACAATGAAAATGATTTTAGTCTTGGAGCCCAAAGGCGGAGCGTAGTGATAACCTTAATGGATACAGCGGGAAACTTTCTTAACACACTAAAGCTTATTTCTGAAGAAATTGATTTTTTGGTTTATCCAAACCCTACTTCTTGTGGAGTAACTTTCTCAAGTAAATCAACTGATAAATATTCTATTTCTATCTATTCGACTTCGGGTCTATTAGTCGATAAGATTTCAGGTGTTCTAGATGATGACTTCATCCCATTCTATGACCTTGCCTCTGGGACGTACTTAGTACGTATCCAATCGGAAGTTGATTCCAATGTTGTAAAAACGCTAAAGGTGTTGGTGCGGTAGTGTTTCCAAAGATATCAGGGGTGATATTTAGAAAGAGATCGACATATCGCCCAATGGATACAGGTGTTTTTATACTAGATCCCTTGGATTTGCGTTTATTATTTTTGTTTGTTGAAATTCATAAATGGGCTAGTGATTTTAAAATGGTCAACCCTCTCATTCAATACATGGTTTTTAATTTTTTTCTTTCAAAAATAAACCTAAAGCTCAGGATTTTTTTCCTGAGCTTTTGTTGCTTTATTTGTTCGATAAATGTATCGAGCCAATCCCTTTCCTCTAAAGTCGAAATCGACGGAGGCAGTGATATGTTTTCATTTGCCTCTGTTTTATTAAATGGTTCTGTGTATCTACACGCCTACGACTATGATTTTGATATCTCTCATAATTATTTTTATAAGGTTGATGCAAGAGGAAATGTCGATTCTGTATTGGTTAGAGATTTTAATGATTCGATAACCTATATGTTTCGCTACGCTTTTGTTGAAGGTGATTTTGTGTATTGGTTAGGGGTTTATGACTTTCCTCAATTTCAAAGGTTAGAGCCAAAGGGATATGCAGTTATTAAGACCGATTCAAATCTTCAAATTGTGGATCGCCTTATTGTTCCTCATTCTGAGAATGTTAGTTTATGGGATTATTTTTTTGAAGATGGAACTATTTACTTGTCCCTTTCCGAAAGTAGCAGGCCTTTACATCTTTGGCGTCTTTGGATTAGTGTCGTCAATACTTCTGGAGGCTTAAGTCTTGTAAAAGACACAATATATTCTGTAAATAATTTTCGCTCTGGAAGTTTGCTTAAAGTGAGAAATAATTTAGTTATTCCTCTGCAAAACAGTCCTTTTATTCATTCTGTTGATTTGTCAGATTTCTCATATTTAGGTATTGACACCTTAAGGCCGTCAGGCACTGCATTTGCAAATTATGGTGTAAATAATATGGCCTATTATCAAGATACTTTGTTAATTTCTAGCCATCACTTTTCTGAATCATATATGCTACATGATCTTGATTTTAATTTATTGGATACTTTCCAAATCACCAATCATATGACTGGATTATCAAATAATTTTCATAGTAGAGGTGCAGATTTTGTGAGCGGAATGAACTATTTTTATGGAGGAGTAATGCCTGCTATTTCACTTATAGATTTTACAAAACAGGGCGATCTACGTCTTTTCAAAATCCACAATTTCTCTCACGAATGGGATTGCCTTATTAGTGATGACAGCACCAATAAAGTTTTAACCTCCATGTTTCCCTCCGACGATGGCTCCATTATTTATCTAGTCTATAATGAATACGATCAACGCAAGGGAAATCTTCAGCGCAATGTGGTGGTTACTACAATGGATACGATGTGTAATGTGTTGTCAACAAGTAAGATTAGTCTGAATGAGTATTTTGTGCAGCTGTACCCAAATCCCACTACCGAGGGTGTGACCTTTTCCGGCGCCGCTAATGATACCTACACACTTGAGTTTTTTTCCATTTCAGGACAAAAAAAGCATTCCGTCTCACAGGTTCGTACCGATTCCTACATCCCACTTTCGGGTTTTGCTCCCGGAATATACTTGGTAAAGGTTAAGTCGGAGAAGCATCCGAGTAGGGAGAAGGTTTTGAAGGTGGTGGTGAAGTAGGGGGGGCAAGTAAGTAATGATTTTTATTGTGAAATATGCATTTTCAATTCTCATAATTATGGCACTTTACGGATGTGTTACCGTAACTCCAAATAGAGAACCCATTGATAAAACTCAGGTTTTTGAAATGGATGATTTTTTAGCACATCACCCAACTAAAACGTTTATTCAAATCTCAATAGATGAATTGAATCATGTCGTGGCTGATTCAGTCGCGCTGTTTGTCAGGTTGTTTGCACTATGGTGTCCATACAGTTTTCATGGACTTCAGAGTGGCGAATATGCCAAGGAGAAAGGACGCTATGAAACAATTAGAGCATTTTATATTCATAGCAACTTCAACTCAAAAGGTTGGAATAAAATACCGACTCATAACATACCGGATACCATTTTTTTTCTTGATGAGAGTTGGGGGGTGACGGAGCGCGACAAAGTTCTTGAATTACAAAAATTACTTTGTGACTCTTGTGAAGCTAGGTTTTTTGTGCCGCAGGATTTTAAGATTAATTGGCCGGATTGTGATTGATCAAACCCACATGAGAAGGTGTTCTTACAGGGCATTACACCATCAGTGGATTTCACAGACAGGCATTAGATTATTGATCCTCCCCAAAGTTGCTCTAAAAAAACTTTCCACGGCAGGATATCAATATGGCCAACTCGTCTTGGTAAAGGTTCGGTGCAGACGACAATGGCTTTATCCACCTTGTATTCTTCCATGAAAGCTTTGAGTCCGGAAAGGTGTCGGTTGGAAACGCGATTAGCTCCTTTAACTTCAATGGCTACTTGATTGCGACCTAAGATAAAATCTACTTCCAGCTGAGAAGCCGTGCGCCAATACGAAATGACATATTCCAACTCAGAATAGTGACTATGCGCTGTGAGTTCTTGAAAAATAAAGGATTCAAACGCATTACCAAATAATTCGGTTCCAAATTCAATCTTCCCGCGGCTTAGTAAGTGATTGGTTATGCCGGTATCGAAAAAGTAAAATTTTGGCGCTTTGATAACGCGTCGCTTTGGTTTTCTTTGGTATGAGGGAACCAAACGTCCGATAAGCGTATCTTCCAATATTTGAAAATACTCTTTTATGGTGGGTTGTGAAACGCCACAATCTGAAGCGATATTTGAGTAGTTCAACATCTCCCCGTTGCTAAATGCTGCTGCTTCGAGAAAGCGTGCAAAGACATCCACTCGTCGCAATTTGGCTTCGGCAACAATTTCGTCCTTGAGATAACTTCCAATGTAGGCAGCAATACGACGCTTGGGATTTTTTGATGTGTAATGCGTGGGCAGCATTCCGTGATTCAGGCCCCGAAGCAGATCAAAATCTGGTATTTCGCTACTCACCAATGGGAAAAGCTCGTAACGAAGAGCGCGGCCACCGAGTAAGTTTTCGCCGGAACGAAGAATTTTTCTCGGACTTGAACCGCTTAGAAAAAATTGTACCCCGTGGTTGACAATCAGCCAATGTATTTCATTCAGCAATGCAGGAATGCGCTGTATTTCGTCTATTACCACTCGTTTTTTTTGTTGGGCAATCACCGTTTCCCGTAGGTACTCCGGGTTCGATATCAGTCGTTTATAGACATCATTCTTCAACAGATCAAACCATAGCGCATCATTTTGAAGGTTTAAAAGCAGAGTACTTTTTCCCGTTTGTCTCGGCCCCAAAAGAAGAGACTTTGGTCGTCGTTGTCCTTAAATACTTGTTTGCGATTGAAATACATGATTGTAATTTACGAACAAAGATAAGTTCTTTTACTGATAATTCAAAGCAAAGGTTTGAATTATCATGATATTTCAAAGTACAATCTTTAATCATCATGATAATTTCAATTTTCAAATCTTTGTTTTTTTCGGCTTCCGTATTACAAATATGATTGCAGAATTCCATTTAGTATTCGATTTGTAAATTGTATGTGCTTCATAGAGTCCCGTTAGGGAAGGAATATTTGTAGGTAATATGCCTCCACGCAGCCACCTGTGTCTTTAGGTAGAGGATGTCGGTAAAGAACCAAGCGGATAATCCATACTATTTGGCCCCCCGTCAGGGATTCCCGAAAGGGTTCGGGGCACAGTACCGCGGAAAGCCCGGTCCCGCCCAAATGAATGCTGATTTGGTGTGGGTGGTAGTGGCGGGAGGCGGCAAAATGATTACACAAATCTTCATGTAATTTCGTGATATTATTCAGGCATAGTATAATTTATTTTAAATAATGTGAAAAAAAATCAGCCATCTTGATGTTTTATTTTTTTTTGATTTACACGGTTAAAAGTCACTTTGTGGCCACGGTGGTTTTTAGCCGTCTGGCAAATAAAGGGATGGACGGTTAAAGTTTTGCTTTACGATTTGATTTTTAGAAAAATGAAAAAGGTTTTTCTTTTTACTGCTTCATTCGTAGTTGTTAATGCATTTGCTGGTCTTAGACGTAAAAAAGTCAGGAGGTAAAAAATGCGGAAATATGGTTTGTTAAAGCCTCCGGCGAACTACGCCATTACCATTTCCCCTCCCTGCAGTGCATCAAGTGCTTCCGCGTTTGGTGATCAGCCTTCGAAGTTTAATGAACGGAGCTCAGGTCTATTGGAGGGCGCTTATGAGCCATTAAGCCGGGTTCATGTTGTTGAGGTTATTACAGAAATTACGCGGATTGCGAGGAAGAAGTTGATGGTGGTGGAGTAGGGGGCGATAAAAAATTAATGTGTACATAATCTTTGGATGGAATTAAAAACATTACTTTTGTGCCTGTAATCTATCCCTTATGACTAGGAATTTCTTTTATGTGATTTTAATAGCCTTGACTGCGTTTTCTTCGTGTACGAAGGATCGCGATACAGACATTAGCTTCACTCCCATTGCTACGGAAGGTCCTTATGTGCGGTTGCACGTTTGGGATTTTAACCAAGACAGATCAAAGGAAGGGCTTTTGGAGCCCGCCGTTTCGTTTGATTTTGCCCGTTTAGCAATTCAAGCCTCCGACTGGGATGGGGCTGAAGGTACTTTAGTGAATATTGCAAATGAAATAGATAGTGTTCCTCCCGGCAATGCATTGCGTGTTCGTAATCCTTCACAGTACATGGATATAATGTTCTCAACCATGGGTTACGGCTCTATTCGCGTGAGTTATGCCGGAATGCGTACCAATAATGGCGCAAAATCTCAACAAATATCGTTTTCTACTGATGGGGTGAATTTCTCTTCTTACGGAATTCAAAACTTTGTCATTGAGCCAGATACAGATTGGCGCCGATTCGAAATAGATTTAAATACCGTGCCAGCCATAGCAAATGTTTCTATAGCTTATCTGCGAATTACTTTTGCCGACGGAAATAACGGTGATTCTGGAAACAACCGTTTTGACAATATCATCGTGGAAGGTCGTAAATTATCTGAGTAATTCAAGCTCTTGCAAATGCACGTTTTCTTTATCTTAATGATGACTTTCGTGTGGAGTTCGCCACCAAAGCTTAAGCCTTTCGGCTATATCAACATTGAAGTCCCTGAGCCCTCTGATATCGCTGTAAATCCGCTTAAAGAAAACAGCTACTTTGTTGTTAGCGATGACGGGTATTTATTTGAAATGAGTGGTGAGGGTAAAATTACCCGCAAGGCAGATTTCTACGGAAACGATTGTGAGGGTGTACATGCTGATTCAAATTATGTATATGTTGTGGAGGAATTTACCCGTAAAATCAGAGTTTTTGATATACATACCTTTGCATTAGAGCGGACGTTGGTTTTTCCTTATAGTGGGGGAAGAAATAAGGGATATGAGTCGCTCACTTACAATCCGGTACGAAAGGTATTTGTGATGTTGACGGAAAAAGATCCCATATATTTATTGGAGTTGGACGATGACCTACGATTGATTAATGAGCATTATTTAGAAGGAATAGCAGGGGATATTTCAGCCGCAACATTTTATGATAATCACATTTGGTTACTCAGTGATGAGGATATGCATGTTATTAAGCTGAATCCCCAAACGTACAAGGAAGTTGGCCGTTGGTATATTCCGGTGATTAATCCGGAAGGTATTTGTTTCGACAATGGTCAAATGCTTATCGTTTCGGATGATATGGAGCGTTTGTATCGATTTCCCATTCCTCAATAATCTTTTGTTTTGAGACACATCTATTGCCAGTCGATTTTTGGGTTGTTTTGTAATGTAGGGAAAAGCCCTTCGCCCAAGTTTTTTGTTATTTTCTTATTCGGATGGCTTCTTTTTTCATCCTCTACCTTTGCCCAGCTTTCGCTAAATGATGGACGACACGTGATGGAGATTTCAGGTGGCGTTTCTTCGTACTTTAATTATCGAGTTTTAAAACCCGATGCACTCAATCAGAATCGTAATAAAGATCGATTTCGTTTACGTGATGCGCAAATTCAAATTGAGGGTCGGATAGGTAATTTGTACGAATACGAATTGCAGGTTGACTTTGTAGATTTGGCATCTTTTGCAACGGGAGAGATAGATCCGGAGAACCCTGGGCTCATGGACGCATATGTTCGCTATAAGGGTTTGGGATTCATGGACATTCAGTTTGGCTACGGCAAGCTTAACTACTCTCGCAGTTCGATGGTTCCATTTACGCAAACGCCTTACTGGCAACGTGCACAAATCGTTCGTGGAGATATTTTTAGTCGCCGGGATGTTGGGCTTACTTTAATGAAAAACCTTTGGCGTCAGCGGATTAATATGTCTGCTGGGGTATATACAGGCTTGGGTGAAATTACCTTGCGAGGCGATAATGATGCCAGTGGCGGATTGGAATATGTTGGCCGGGTTGATGTGGCTTATCCCTCGAGATTTCGCTATCGGGATATCGATACACGAATTACTCCTATTCCCATGTTTGCTCTGGGGGTAAATGCTCGATATGCCGAAAAGAATTTACCTGAGGGTGGTAGGTTTCCAACATTTTCAACCGGCGAATACGGCTTAAAGGTAATTAATGGTGAGCGATATGTGTATGGTTTGGATGCAGCTTTTCAGTACATGGGTTTTTCGGCGCAGTTTGAAATACACCAACTCCTTGCCCGACCACAGTTGGAAAATGACCCCTTGTTTCGCGGTCTGCCAGTAGAAATTCATGAGGGCTTTGTTCGCGCAGGAGGATATTTTGGTCAGGTAAATTATTTTTCCAAAAAATTCAAAACCATTTTATCGGGCCGATTTGAAGAGCTAAATCTCACCGATCTCGAGCAGGGCGCTTCACAGCGTTTGTCCATCGCGGTGGCATACCAAATTCGCGGCTTCGACTCGATGATTAAGTTTCAGTATTTCTCCATTCTCAGTGAGGAAACATTGGTTGATCCTTTACGTTGGACGGAGCAATTCCGCATCGGTTGGCAGCTCAATTTCAGGTAAAAATTTTAGTATCTCGATGAAAAATAACTTGGTTAGCTGCTTTAAAAGCTAGGTCGACAAAGTTTTGTTTTTTGTTGTTTATTGAAATTTCCCAATGCGCTGAATTACGATAATTATTATCTGTTTTTTGGCTGGGTCATCACTTTTTCCCGAAATGATTCAGGCTTGATTGTCTTGCCTTCTCAATTATTCGGATGAAGTTATATTTAGTTATGATTTGCTATTATTGCCACCAAAGGACAGCTGTCTTGCCCCCACAAATATTCGGATGAAGTTATACACTTATCATTCGTACTTCTGGACTTACAGATTAAACTATAGCAGCAGCTTGGCTTGATGATGATTATGCAGTGAATGTTCAAAGGGGGAGTTACCCGGCAATGTATGACCGCGATATTCCAGCCAACACTTTCTTTTCCAATTATGTGCAAACCTATGTTGAGCGCGATTTATCTGAAATCATTAACGTAAAGAATCTTAAGCACTTTGAATGTAAATAAAAAAATGAGGTCAAAACCATTTTAGGGGTTTGACCTCATTTGACAATAGATATTCCCGACAAGATTTACGACACAAAAGCCGTAAGCATCCAGTGCATTTTTTCGGTACGTTGAATGTATCCGGTAAGTAAGTCTTCGGTAGCTACATCGCCTATTTCTCCGGCCGCTTCAAGGGCATCCACGTAGAACGAAAGCAGAATTTCAAAATCTTGGAGAATTTCTTTCACCATTTCTTGTCCACTTAAGTCGGTTCCGGTTTCTTGGATTTCCGACATTTCCAAATACTCTTTCAGGGTACTTACCGGCGTTTGCCCAAATACGCGAATGCGCTCAGCAATTTCATCGATTTGAACTTTAACTTCGTTGTATTCTTCTTCAAATTTATCGTGTAAATCAAAGAAGTCGGAGCCGGTAACGTTCCAATGATAATTGCGGAGTTTTTGGTAGTGAACGTGCAGATTTGCCAAAAGACTATTCATGCCGTCAACTACGGCTTTTGTTTCTTCAGCGTCAAATCCTAGTTTTCTGTATGCAGACATTATTATGATTTTTTATGATTTCCTCAAAGGTACGAAAGGCAGGGAGTGTTTGCAAATACTAAAGTCACATTAGCATTTGTTTTAGAAAATTCCTCGGGTTTATTTGAAAAATCCCATCATGTGCATAAGTATTGAAGCTCATTCGCTTAGTTTTCTTTGTCGGCACCTGTTTGCTTTTGCGTTCGAACCTCTCTAAAAAATTCTTGTACTCTTTTGGCCTATCGTGTACTTTTGCCATTCTAATTTTTCAATTTACTGTTATGACAGAATACGATGTGGTAGTGATAGGCTCCGGTCCTGGTGGTTACGTTTGTGCAATACGAGCTGCTCAACTTGGCAAAAAAGTAGCGCTGATTGAAAAGTATAATTCTCTTGGCGGAACTTGTCTAAATGTTGGTTGTATCCCGTCAAAAGCCTTACTCGATTCCTCGCATCATTTTCACAGTGCGGTGCATGAATTTGCTGATCACGGCATCAATGTGGGCGATCCTAAAGCAGATTTGAAAAAGATGATTGAGCGCAAACGAAAGGTTGTCAATCAAACAGTAGATGGCATCAAGTTTTTGATGGGTAAAAATAAAATCGATGTCTATCACGGTTTGGGTTCTTTTGAGGATGCTCACACGGTGAAAATCGCCGGTGAGAAGGAGGAGCGCATTAAGGGAAAGAATATTGTAATTGCTACGGGAAGTAAGCCCTCAAACTTACCCTTTATCTCTCTAGATAAAGAGCGAGTAATCACTTCTACTGAAGCGCTAGAGTTGCAGGAAATCCCTAAGCATATGATTGTTATTGGGGGAGGTGTAATTGGAGTAGAATTAGGTTCGGTGTATGCTCGACTCGGATCAAAAGTTAGTGTAGTAGAGTATCTTGACCGCATTATTCCCGCCTTTGATAAGGAAATGAGCAAGGAGTTGATGCGATCATTGAAAAAAATTGGCGTTGAATTCCATCTTTCTACTAAAGTTACTGCGGTAGAACGCGATGGTGATATAGTGAAAATCACGGCAGAAGATAAGAAGGGTGAAAGTGTCAATATCGAAGGCGATATTTGTCTGGTAAGCATTGGAAGAAGACCTTATACCGACGGTCTCAATCTAGAGGCTGCAGGAGTAAAAGCTAATGAGCGTGGCCAAGTAGAGGTGAATGACCATCTACAAACCAACCAGTCGCACATTTACGCCATTGGCGATGTCGTTAGAGGAACGATGTTGGCACATAAGGCTGAGGAAGAAGGAGTTATGGTTGCTGAGATTATTGATGGTCAAAAACCGCATATCGACTACAATCTCATCCCCAACGTTGTTTACACATGGCCTGAGGTGGCTAGTGTTGGAAAAGGCGAAGAGGCTTTGCGCGAGGCAGGACGAGAAATAAAGATCGGTTCTTTCCCTATGCGCGCCTTAGGTCGATCAAGAGCGAGTGGCGATATCGATGGTGTGGTTAAAATTATGGCCGACGCCAAAACGGACGAGATTTTGGGTGTGCAAATGATCGGGGCTCGGGCGGCAGATATGATCGCAGAGACGGTTGTTGCAATGGAATTCCGTGCTTCGGCGGAAGATCTTTCTCGAATGAGTCATGCGCATCCCACCTATACAGAGGCTGTGAAAGAAGCTGCTCTAGCTGCTACGGGAAATCGCGCACTACACATGTAGGGATTACCGAAATATTTTAGTATCAACTTATTTTGCCCGCTTTTTAGCGGGCAAAATTTTTATATAGATTTCCGAGCTTCTCCATATCTACAATCAGATCGCGTCGCGTGTATTGCGCAGGAGGAAAGCTCTGTCTGGTTTGCTCGCAGAATCGCCGGTACTGATCTAAGCCAATATATCCTCTTTTGAAGATGAACCGCCAAATACGTGCAGCGGTTTTCTTTTTGCTTTCCGGTGCGGAAAAAGATGCCATACGACTTCTTACGTCTTCAAGGGCCGCGGTGTATAACGCTGTAATTTGCTCAATGCTTTGCGCACGCGTAATGGGTGTGCTTATGCCATCCTCCAAATCTTCGTATAGGTCAAAAATGTCGTCGAGAAGTTGCAGGGCGACACCCACCACTTCAGCAAGTTTTTTCTCTTGATCGGTTGGCTTATGATGAAGGAAGAATAAAAAGAGTAAATTGCTCGAAGCGCCTTTTTCTGCAGAAATTTTCCAGCTTTCTTCAAAGTTTAAATATCCGTTCTGAGCTTTTGAAGTTTCCTGATCTTTTAGGGCAATTTGCAATTGATTCATTAAAAGCTCTGGAAACGGATGTTCAGCTATTCCCCGAAAAAACAACTTTTGCGCAATTTCCTCGCGGGGTGTGTTGGCACTAGCATCTTTATTTGTGGCGAGAAAAACGAGTCTGCTTAGCGGCAATCGATCCTCGTCTGTAAGATCATCTGCTAGTGCCGTAGCTGCCCCAAAAAGCGCTAAAGAACGCATTTCCGATTTGCTTGCAGGATAGCCCCTCAGTAGACAGTGCGGAAAGGCTCCGGCTGCAGCAAATAAACTGAGTTGGTTGATTCTCTTTAGCGTATAGGTATCGGGATCAAGCTGTTGGAAACATTCCTTCCATAGCTTTTTTCTGATCAGCAAAAATCTCCAAAGATGGAAGGCGAAACCCAGCATGACCGCTTATACCTGAATTATTCCTGGGTTGTAGGGGCGTTCTATGGGAGCGTTATTCGCCATTTCTATTCCCATACTTATCCACTTGCGGGTATCCAACGGATCGATAATCGCATCTACCCAAAGACGAGCCGCTCCATAATAAGGGGAGGTTTGTCTGTCGTAACGACTCTGAATGGTATTCAGCAGTTCATTTTCCTTTTCTGGTGTAATTTCTTCGCCTTTAGCTTTCAGGGAGGCTTTTTCGATTTGCAGTAAAACTTTCGCGGCCTGAGCGCCCCCCATAACCGCCAATTTTGCGTTGGGCCAAGCTACTATTAAGCGGGGATCATAGGCCTTGCCACACATGGCGTAATTGCCTGCTCCGTATGAGTTTCCGATGATTACCGTGAATTTCGGAACTACAGAGTTGCTAACCGCATTAACCATTTTGGCACCATCTTTAATGATGCCTCCGTGTTCAGATCTCGACCCTACCATAAATCCGGTAACGTCTTGTAAAAATACTAGCGGAATCTTTTTTTGATTGCAATTGGCTATGAACCGTGTGGCTTTATCCGCTGAATCGGAGTAAATAACACCGCCAAATTCCATTTCTCCTTTTTTATTTTTCGATACCTCACGATTATTCGCAACTATACCCACTGCCCAGCCCTCAATGCGCGCATAACCCGTGATGATCGTTGTCCCGTAACCGGCTTTGTATTCTTCAAACTCACTGTTATCAATCAAGCGGTCGATGATTTCACGCGTGGCAAAAGGCTTTGCGTTTTCCGGGTGTAGAATCCCGTAAATATCCGATGGGTCTTTGGTGGGGGGAGCCGCTTTTGCTTTGCTAAAGCCCGCTTTCGGCATATCGCCAATTTTATCTACAATGTTGCGTATGGTTTTTAGAGCCTCCTTGTCGTTCGGACTCTTATAATCAGTTACGCCGGAAATTTCACAATGGGTGGTAGCGCCTCCAAGTGTTTCGTTATCAATATCTTCTCCAATAGCTGCTTTTACTAAGTATGATCCCGCTAAGAATATCGATCCGGTTTTCTCCACAATAAGTGCTTCATCGCTCATGATCGGTAGATAGGCGCCACCCGCTACGCAGCTTCCCATTACTGCGGCTATTTGTGTAATTCCCAAGGAAGACATTATGGCATTATTTCTAAAAATGCGTCCGAAGTTTTCTTTATCTGGGAAAATTTCGTCTTGCATTGGTAGGTAAACTCCTGCGCTGTCTACAAGATAGATGATGGGGATTCGGTTTTCCATGGCAATTTCCTGCGCACGTAAATTCTTCTTTCCGGTAATAGGAAACCATGCGCCAGCTTTGACCGTCGCGTCGTTGGCAACCACAATACACATCCTTCCTTTGATGTAGCCAAGAACGACTACGACCCCACCGGCCGGACACCCTCCGTGTTCTGCATACATTCCCTCTCCGGCAAAGGCGCCGATTTCTATTTGGTTGGTATTTTTATCCAAAAGAGTTGCAATACGCTCGCGGGCTGTCATCTTTCCTTGAGCGTGTAACTTTTCAATTTTGTTCTTACCGCCTCCCAAAGCGATTTCTTTTAGGCGAGTCTTCATTTCTGAAACCATCAAACGAAGCTGATCTTCGTTTTTGTTGAAGTTGAGATCTTTATTCATGTTTTTAATTGCAATTTTTCATTGTAAATACGGAAGCTACTCTATACTCGTTGGATAAATGTACGCTCCATAAAATATAAAAAGTGTTTTCATTTTCACCGTTGTACACAAAAATGAATTCCGGACGAGAGTCGCCGCTCAAATCCCCGTAAAAGTATAAATCTGGAATTGAACAATCCTCACTTTTCGGCAAAAGCGATAGTAAATCAAAAACTGGCTCATCGGCGAATTGCACGAGGAGTTTGTAGTTATCAATTTGCGGACACTCTCCAGAAAAACCCGTAACATTTCCGAGGGCGTATATTTTGGTGCTTTGACCTAGATTCAGGGATTTACCCGGTAATATTTTTCTTCCGGTCTGGCGAAGCATGAATTCGGGATTCGGCAATTTTAGCGGTAGCTTTTTACTCGCGTCTGTAAATCCCAGCATGAACATGCTACGGGCTTCCAGGTCTGAAACTATATCGAATTCGTAGCCTTCCCCAAGTTTGTTCCTACTCAGAAGAATTTGCACATCCGTTTTTTTAGGAAAAATAAACTCTCCTTCGGGGACAAATGACCACCAATTTAAATTGAGATTAATCGAAGATGCGTCACCACAGAAATTATAAGTCTCTAGCAATAGTTGAGCATCAATATTGGCGGGATCAGATTTAGAAGGAGGGTTGTCGGCTGAGGAAGAGTCGACTTCAATGCTGATTTTTTCGGCGGCCACAACCTCATCAATTTGGTCGTTATTTACAGTATCTTGCTCATAGATTTCGTTGGAATCTACCAGGGCTATGCGAATTAATGTGTCTGCACTGCGCTCGACTTCTACCAAAGCGACAGTAAGGGAGTCGGGGAAATTTGTGACGGATTGACTATCGGGAACAATAATTTCCAATGCGCTATCGTGGACATAGTCCGGCTCAATTAAAGTATCCTGAAATGTCAATTCTCTTTCTTCAATTTTTGTTTTGTTTTCCTGGGAAAATGTACTATCGGCAGAAAGACTTGCGGTGTCTTTTGCGCTTTCCTTTGGAGAGGGTAGAGGAAGTCTTTCGAATGACTCAGTTATTTCTTCAGTTGCTTCCGCGATGGTATCCATCAGTTGAGGCATTTTCTCAAAAACATCAGAGGCGCTGATTTCTTCATCCAAGGGTCGAAGAAAGCCATCCCAGCAGTATCCTTTAAGACCATGACGCAAAGTCACCATTCTCCAATACCCAGCGACTTCATCAATAATTTGTTCGTTTAATCTTTCGGAGACATTTTCTATGGTGTCTAAAAACGAGAGTCTGAATACGATTCGACTTTCCAAATTCGGTTGTGCGCGGACATTTAATCCCGAAGGGGCAATCACAGTGTAAGCGTTTTGTTGCGCCACAGCACTGTTAATAAGCAGTGAAAGAAGGATGGAGTAAAAAGCGTATTTCAAAAGTGCTGTGTATTGGATTTTTGCAGTGCGAAAGTACAAAAGCAATAAGAATTAAGCATTCAAAATTATCCGATTAAAATTTCATTTCGGGCTTTTCTTAAGAAGGAAGACATATTTTTAACAATACAGCAGTTTGTTTACTTGAAAATGCACCCAAAGTCACATAATCTGCTGTGTGTATCGTATTGATTATAGGCGATTCACGGCGAAATCTAAAAAATTCCTTAAAATCCCGGTACGATATTAGTTTTTTTTAACATTATGAATTGAATATAGTCGGTCATGTTTCATGAGCTGTATCATAATTTTGTCGGCCAAAAATTAAGCGTCGCTATGTCTAAAGACCTGAAAATTACCAAAGGCGTCAACATTCCGCTCAAGGGTAAAGCTGAGCAATTGATTGGCAATGCCGATAGGGCGAAAGTTTTCGCGATTAAGCCAACAGATTTTCATTCATTTTTCCCTAAACTCAGTGTGAGAGAGGGTGATGAGGTAAAAGCTGGTGATCCAATTATTTTCTCCAAGGATGACAATCGAATTAAGATGACTGCTCCCGTGAGTGGTGAGGTGATTGAAATCAAGCGAGGGGATAAGCGTAAAATGCTTGAGGTGAAAATTTTAGCCGATGCAGAAACAAAGTACCGTGAGTTTCCTAAGGGTGATTTATCTACCTTAGATCGTGAAGCCTTAATTCAACGATTGATAGAATCGGGTACTTGGCCATTTATTCGCCAGCGTCCATACGGGACAATTGCCTCTCCTGATGATACGCCCAAATCAATTTTTATTTCCGCTGTCAACACGGCTCCTCTTGGTGCAGATCAGGATTTTGTTGTGCACGGTGAGGAAGCGCTTTTTCAGGCTGGCATCGATGCATTAGCAAAATTAACCCCTGGAAAGGTGCATTTGACCGTTACGGGCATGAGTACGCCTTCTAAAGTCTTCACGGAGGCTAAGAATGTCGAATTGCACCGTGTTTCAGGTCCGCACCCGGCAGGAAATGTGGGTGTTCATATTCATCATTTCGACCCGATTTTGAAGAACGGTGATTTGGTATGGTACATCAATCCACAAGACGTTATCATCATTGGTCGTTTGTTACTGGAGGGTCGTTTTGAGCCAACGCGTATCATTGCTTTGGCTGGTCCGGAAGTAAAGAACCCAAGATATTATAGAGGCATACTAGGTATGCAAGTTTCCACAATCCTTGCCGACCAACTTAACAGCGATAATGTTCGTGTTGTATCTGGCGATGTTTTGACGGGAACGCACATTTCTGAGGATGGCTTTTTGGGCTATTACGATCAGCAAATTACGGTTTTGCGCGAAGGCAATGAGCCGGAATTTTTCGGTTGGTTGAAGCCTGGAGGCAACAAGTTTAGTATTAGTCGTTCACTTTTCACTTGGTTGCGTCCGCAGCGTGACTTGGCATTGGATACCAATATGCACGGTGAAGAGCGTGCGTTCGTTGTGACGGGCGAGTACGAAAGGGTTTTTCCTTTTGATATTTTCCCTGTTCAATTGCTTAAGTCCATCATGATTGAGGATATTGAGAATATGGAGAAACTCGGAATTTACGAGTTGGTGGAGGAAGATATGGCCTTATGTGAATTTGTTTGTACATCCAAAATACCGGTGCAAGAAACACTACGCAAAGGATTGGATTTGGCCAAACAAGAACTGGGTTAATTTGTTATCAATTCGGATTAAAACAAACTGAATTATGAAGTTTTTACACGACACAATTAAAAAAATTGAGCCCAATTTCGAAAAAGGAGGTAAGTTTGAAAAGCTTTATCCGTTGTTCGATGGTTTTAAAACCTTTGCGTTTGTTCCTGAACATACAGCGCATACTGGCGCTCACTTGCGAGACGGCATTGATTTAAAGCGTACCATGGTGACGGTTATTATAGCCTTGATTCCTGCCTTAATTTTTGGGATGTGGAACGTAGGATACCAGCACTATTTGGCTTTAGGCGTTGCTGATCAAATGACTTTCCTAGATAACATCATCTACGGGTCAATTAAAGTTATCCCAATGGTCATCGTCTCTTATGCGGTTGGTTTGGCTATTGAATTTGCCTTCTGCATATACAAAGGACACCAAATTAATGAGGGATACCTTGTCACTGGTATGCTTATTCCGTTGATTATGCCGGTTGACCTTCCTTTATGGATGTTAGCTGTTTCTGTAATTTTCGCGGTAGTAATCGGTAAGGAGGTCTTTGGAGGAACGGGGATGAACATCCTTAATCCGGCCTTAACAGCTCGTGTATTCGCCTTTTTCGCCTATCCATCTTATATGTCAGGTGAAAAGGTTTGGATCAATACAGCTGGTTCAGAGAGCCTGGTCGATGGTTATTCGGGTGCAACTGCCCTAGGTCACTTAGCGAACTCTGGCACACTACCCACCGATACACAAGCAACTTATAGTGCGTTTAACATGTTCATGGGGGTTATTCCCGGAAGTGTTGGTGAGACTTCGACATTAATGATTTTAATTGGTGCATTCATTCTTATTCTTGCCGGTATTGGTTCATGGAAAATTATGCTTTCAGGAGTCGTTGGAGCCTTAGCAATGGGCGGAATATTTAACCTGTTTGCGCAGTACGCAATTTCTCCTGAACAGCAAGCCTTTATGGCCGTTCCTGCATGGCAACAGCTCATCATGGGTGGTTTTGCTTTCGGTATCGTGTTCATGGCAACCGACCCTGTGTCTGCAGCCCAAACCGAAAGAGGTAAATGGATATACGGCTTTTTGGTAGGTTTCTTCGCCATCATGATTCGTGTATTCAATCCGGCCTACCCTGAAGGAATCATGCTAGCGATTCTCTTGATGAACGTATTTGCACCGCTAATCGATCACTACGTCGTTCAAGGTAATATCAAGCGTCGTATGAAACGTGCCGAAACTCAACTTCAAACTGCTAACGCCTAACATCATGGATACCAACAGTAATTCCTATACGTTTATTTTCTCTGCGGTAATGGTTGTCATTGTGGCTTTTTTGTTGTCACTTGCTGCCACCGCACTTCAGCCTAAACAGGCTGAAAACGTGAAGAGAGAGAACTGGCAGAACATTCTAAAGTCTATCGACGTCAACGTATCTCGTGAAGATTCTGAGGAGGCTTACAATACGTATATCGTCGACGAATTAGTTATTCGTAACGGACAAGTTGTGGAAGGAATGTCTCCACTTGAAGTCAATATTGCCGACGAAATTCGCAAGCCACTCGATGAGCGTAACAATCCTCTGTTTGTTGCGGAAAAGGACGGAAAGACCTATTTCGTAATTCCTCTTCGTGGAGGTGGATTATGGGGCCCTATCTGGGGTTATATTGCACTTGAGCAAGATGTGGCTACAGTATATGGAGCGAACTTTGACCACAAGTCGGAGACTCCTGGATTGGGCGCTGAGATTAATACTGCCGGATTCTACAATCAATTTAAAGGACAGCAGATTCTCGATGGTGAAGGCGCCTTCCGTTCGGTAGCAGTGGTTAAGGGCGGCGCAAGCGGTCCTCACCAAGTCGACGGAATTTCTGGCGGAACCATTACTTCAGATGGTGTTACCGACATGCTTAAAAATTGCTTGGCTGGTTATATCGATTACCTCAAAGGTCGTTCGACTGTTCAGCCCGAGACACTCCCTGTTGATCAAATCGATGAAGACATCATTGAGGAAGTTGAATCAGAGGAATTAACTGAAGAAATGGCTTCAAATTAGCCTCATCAAAACGATTGACCAAAACCAATAATTCTGACAATTAGTCAACCACTTAAAAATTCCGGTTATGAGTACAGAAACTGTTGACAAGAAGCTAGTTAAGGAGAGCGAGCCGCTTTTCTCAAAGAAGAATCGCAAATTGCTTTCGGATCCTTTAGACGACAATAACCCAATTACGGTACAAGTACTTGGTATTTGTTCGGCGTTGGCGATTACCGTTCAGCTAAAGCCCGCGGTAGTAATGTCTTTGAGCGTACTTTTCGTTATGGGCGCTGGTAACGTTATTATTTCACTTATTCGCAATTTAATTCCGCAGCGTGTTCGTATCATTGTGATGCTAACGGTTGTTGCTTCACTGGTGATCCTTGTAGACCAAGTTCTCAAGGCTTACTTGTTTGACGTCAGCAAACAGCTTTCGGTATTCATCGGACTTATCATTACCAATTGTATCATCATGGGCCGCTTTGAGGCTTTTGCTATGGGTAACGGATTGTGGAAATCATTTCTCGATGGTATTGGTAACGCCGCTGGTTATGGTGTTATTCTCATTATGGTTTCGGTATTCCGCGAATTTTTCGGCACCGGTACACTATGGGGAATTCAATTGATTCCAGAATCTTGGTATATGTCCAATGGTGGATTTTATAGCGACAACGGTATGATGCTTTTGCCGCCAATGGCACTCATCTCTGTTGCCTTGATTATTTGGGTTCAGCGTGCAAACAATCGTAAATTAATCGAAGATAAATAATAGTAGCCATGCAAGAGTATATTAACATTTTTACAAAATCGATCTTTATCGATAACATGGTATTCGCCTATTTCTTGGGTATGTGTTCCTACTTAGCCGTATCTCAGACAGTTAAGACTGCTGTTGGTTTAGGAGCAGCTGTTATCTTCGTTTTAGGCATCATCGTTCCTGTAAACTATTTGTTGGAGAACTATGTTTTACAAGAGGGTGCTTTGACTTGGTTAGGACCACAATTTGAAACTGTGAACTTGAGCTTTTTGAGTTTCATTCTATTTATTGCGGTAATTGCTTCAATGGTGCAATTGGTGGAAATGATTATCGAGAAATTTGCTCCTGTACTATACGGTGCTCTCGGTATTTTCCTTCCTTTGATTGCTGTTAATTGTGCGATTTTGGGTGGGGCTCTGTTTATGCAAGAGCGTGCTTACAGCAATATTGCTCAAGCCTCTGTTTTCGGTCTAGGAAGTGGTGTGGGTTGGTTCCTTGCGATTGTTGCTATTGCCGCTATCCGCGAGAAAATCCGTTACTCGAATGTTCCTGCACCAATGCGCGGATTGGGAATTACTTTCGTAATTACCGGTTTGATGGGCATCGCCTTTATGAGTTTTATGGGTATTAAATTGTAATGTTGTAAATCGACTTAATTATGACTGTTATTGCCTCATCTACGGTAGTTATTGCCAGTGTTGTTGTCTTCTTTTTCGTGATCTTTATGCTGGTTAGTGTACTGCTTTTTGCCAAAAGTAAATTGGCTCCTAGTGGTCCTGTCAAGCTTATCATCAACGGCGAAGAACGCGAAGTTGAATCTGGAAATACCTTGTTGACTACACTTTCTAACGAGAAAATCTTCCTTCCCTCCGCTTGTGGTGGTGGTGGTACTTGTGCAATGTGCAAATGCCAAGTTGTAGACGGTGGTGGAGGAATTCTTCCCACTGAGGAAGGATACTTTACTCGTAAAGAAATTCAAGACAACTGGCGTCTTGGTTGCCAAGTTAAAATTCGCGGCAACATGGAGATTAAAATTCCAGAAGAAATCTTTGGTATCAAAAAATGGGAGTGTGAAGTTGTATCTAATTACAACGTTGCGACCTTCATTAAGGAATTTGTAGTTCGTTTGCCTGAGGGCGAGCACCTCGATTTTGAAGCTGGTGGTTATATCCAGGTTGATGTTCCGCCTATTGAAGTGGATTTTAAAAACATCGATATTGCTCCTCATCCAGACGACCCAGCTGGTCCAGATAAGTTTCGTCCAGAGTGGGATAAATTTAACCTATGGGATTTGAAAATGAAGAATACTGAGGAAGTCTTCCGTGCGTATTCAATGGCAAACCACCCAGCAGAGGGTAACATCATCATGTTGAATATTCGTATTGCGACTCCACCTTGGGATAGAGCGAAAAATGGCTGGATGGATGTTAACCCAGGTATTTGTTCTTCTTATGTCTTTAATAGCAGACCTGGTGACAAGGTTACTATCTCTGGTCCTTACGGTGAATTTTTCATCAAAGAAACCAACAACGAGATGGTTTACATCGGGGGTGGAGCAGGAATGGCGCCTCTACGTGCACACATTTTTCACCTATTCCATACCTTGAAAACGGACCGTAAAGTTTCCTACTGGTATGGTGGCCGTAGTCGTCGTGAATTGTTCTACATTGATCATTTCCGTAAGATAGAAAAAGAGTTCCCGAACTTTAGATTCCATGTCGTTCTTTCTGAACCTTTACCTGAGGATAACTGGAAAGAGGTTAAGAGTGTTGAAGAGCGTGATGGCGATGGCTTTGTTGGTTTTGTTCACCAAGCCTTCATCGATCATTATCTAACCAAGCATGATGAGCCGGAAGAAATCGAATTTTATTTCTGTGGACCTCCAATGATGAACGCTGCCGTTATTAAAATGGTAGATGATTGGGGTGTACCTCCTGAGAATGTTTCTTTTGACGACTTCGGTGGTTAATAAATCTTCTTAAAGTTTTTTTATGAAAACCGCTGTAATTCCTTGCAGCGGTTTTTTTCTTAAGGTGGTTTATTAATGTTTCGTTGAACAATATTTAAGTAATTAAGTTATACAAATCGTGGTATTTTTGCCGCAGTATTATTAACTATAACAAACACGCATTATGATTAAGAAAAGCTTATTGGCCATTGCCGCTGTCGCAATGATCTCTGCTTGTAGCAGTGCCCCTTCAGAGACTGTAGAAACTACTGACGCCGTTGACGAAGTTGATGTTTTGGCGGATGCCGAGTTTTCAGCAAGTCCAGATAACTCAACCATCAGCTGGGTTGGTTTCAAAACTTACTCCGACGGTAAGCACAACGGAACGATCAATTTGAAAGACGGTTCTTTTAAAGTTGAAAATGGTGAATTGGTTGGTGGTACTTTCACCATCGATATGAATTCAATCGTATGTCTTGATCTTGCCGATAACGAGGAGTACCAAGCTAAATTAGTAGGTCACTTGAAGAGTGATGATTTTTTCGCTGTAGAAGAGTACCCAGAAGCTCGTTTTACCATCACCCGCGTTGAGGCCTCTGCTAACGATGAGAAAGGTACTTCACACATCATTAGCGGTAATCTTAGCATGCGCGATCAGACTAAAAATATCACTTTTCCAGCGAAAGTTGCAGTTAGTGAGGAAGGCGTTACTTTAGAAGCTCCTGAGTTTGCTATCGATCGCAAGCAGTGGAACGTTATGTTCCGCGCTAGTACAATCGAAGGCGTTGCAAAAGATCAGCTCATCGACGACAACATTCTTTTGGAATTGAACGTAAGAGGGTAATCTGATTTATTGGTTATGTTCCCTTTTAAACCGCGGCGCAAGTCGCGGTTTTTTCATTTTATATAGTACACCGATAAAGTGTAATTTTGCAGTATTATATTGAGCTATGTCTAAAGATCCATTTTTAAGTTTACTCGAAAAACTTCGTGCTGAAAAACAGTGGCCGCAGGTTTATATGTTTAAATTCATATCCCCAGCGGATAATCAAACCATCGCCAAAGTGCAAGAGCTCTTTGATGCCAGTCAAGCTCAAATCAGCATGCGCGAAAGTCGCAATGGTAATTATGTCGCTATTTCTGTTAAAGAGTTAATGCTGACTCCTGAGAATGTCATCGAGCGTTGCCGTCTCGCTTCTGAAATTCCCGGCGTAATGGTTTTGTAGTGTTTTAACTTGGCAATCCTAATTATTGCTGTACATTTGTTTTATGGATGAATTAAAAACCGCCGAATTTTACACGGCATTTAATGCACTCTTATCTTCAAAAGACGATAGAGAACACAACATTTTGATTACCGCCCATCATAATCCTGATGGTGACGCCTTAGGCTCAGCTCTAGGTATGTATTGGTTTTTCAAGCGCTACGGTATTCAAGCTCGAGTGATGATGCCAAATTCTTTCCCTGATTTCCTTTTGTGGATGCCCGGCATCGATGAAGTAGTTATTCACGACCAAAACCCTAGTCTTGGTGCCGATCTTATAGCTAAGGCCACGGAAATTTTTATTTTGGATTTCAACGATATGTCGCGTGCCGGTGAGTTGTTGTGCACGCCTTTAGCCAATGCCAATGCTTCAAAATATATGATCGATCATCACATTTCACCAACGGATTGTGCCGATTACATATTCTCAGATTCAAAGCAGCCTTCGACCTCGCAAATGGTTCTGAAATTATTGTCGGATATGCAAATGCAGACACTCTTAGGTGAAGAAGGCGCCGCGTGCTTGTTTACGGGCATTATCACGGATACGGGCAGCTTTCGTTTTCCCTTAGTTTCTGCTGAGACCTTTCGGCTAACAGCCAATCTGTTAGACATGGGGATCGATCACACCAAAATTTACGAAAACGTATATGATTCTTATGATGACCGTCGATTTAGGCTTTTAGGCTCCATGTTGTCACAAATGATTTCTTTTGGCAATACCAGCATTCTGTATCTTACCCTAGATCAGCAGAAGAAAGAGAACATGAAAAAAGGCGACACCGAAGGTTTTGTCAATTATGGATTGGGAATGAAAGGCAAACAAATTGCGGTCTTTATGCGCGAAGATGAAGGCCTCATTCGCATGAGTTTTCGGTCTAAGTCGAATCACGATGTAAACTCCTTCGCTCGTAAGTACTTTAATGGCGGTGGACATCTCAATGCGGCCGGGGGTAGTTCAAAGGATTCGTTGACGCAAACCATAGCTAATTTCAAGACGGCGGTACAAGAATTTTTCCCGGATATTACCTAAATTGATGCTTTGCTTAGTGGGGAATTTCGCATTAACTTTGTAGACTAAAATACTAAATTATCTTTTCGCCGTTACAATTATAAAGTTCAGCAACTGGGTAGCCATTTTTCCCACACATTTGGATAAATTTATCTTCACAATATAGCCTTTCTATGCATCACGTATTTTACCGATTTATATTTCTCCTTTGTCTGGCTCCATTTTTTGGTGCATGTCAGAGCAAACAGAATAGTAAGACGGGTTCGGCTACTTCTAATGAAGAATTGCGCGAGCAAATGATTGAGCGCAATCGCAATATGCTAAGTCAGGAAAAGAACTGGATGGAGGGTTTCATTGAAGAAAATGGTTGGCAAGATAGTATGTTGGCCACCGGGAATGGAAGTTATATTATGATGGATGTTTCTTTTCCGGAACGTCCAAGAATTGAGAGTCAGCAGGAAGTTACTTTTCGTTTTCGCTCTTTCTTATTAGATGGCACAGCGCTCTACGAGGAAGATGACGATGTGGTTACTTGGAAGATAGATCGTACAGATGGTACATTGGGTCTTCATGATATATTGAAAAAAATGGCAGTTGGTGAACAAGCACGAGCTTTGTTGCCATCGTACCAAGCGTATGGATTGGCCGGAGACTTAAACGAAGTTCCTCCTAGGTCACCCATTTATTTTGAATTGGAAATTTTAGATGTTCGAACCTTTAATTAATCTACTATGCAGAAATTTTTCTTAGCGATCAGCATTGCCCTTATGGGTGTTTTCTCATCGTGTAATGCTCAGAGTAACGGAGCAAAAGGCAAGGGTGCCAACGTGCCATCAGAGCCGGGTATTTACGCACACTTTAAGACAACTCGCGGTGACATTATTGTCCGCTTGGAACATGAAAAAGCTCCCCTTACTGTCGGAAATTTTGTTGCGCTAGCCGAGGGGAAAATGGAAACCTCAGAACGCGAAAAAGGCGCTCCATTTTTCGATGGCCTCAAATTTCATCGTGTTATTGCCGACTTCATGATTCAGGGTGGAGACCCACAAGGAACCGGTATGGGCGGTCCGGGATACCAGTTTGAAGATGAGTTTCATCCTGAATTGAAGCACGATGGCCCCGGAATTTTGAGTATGGCTAATAGCGGTCCAAATACCAACGGCAGCCAGTTTTTCATCACACATAAAGCAACAGAATGGTTGGATAATAAACACTCGGTTTTTGGCCGCGTCGTAGAAGGTCAAGATGTGGTTGATTCCATTCGCCAAAATGACGTTTTGGAGGAAGTTCGCATTATTCGTGTGGGTAAAGAACTTCAGTCTTATGATGGATTGGCAACTTTCTCAAGCGAACGCTCAAAAATCACTGAGCGTGCAGCAGCAGCAGCTAGGGAAGGTGAAGAGCGTTTGGCATCACTAACCGCAAATGCAAAAACCACCGACTCCGGATTGCGATATATCGTTCACGAAGAAGGTACATCAGCACCAGTTAAACCAGGTGATACAGCCAAAGTACACTATCGTTTGACCCTGACGAACGGTCAGGAAGTCGATAACTCATACAAACGTAACCAGCCATTAGACGTTGTCACTGGTCAAGGCCGCGTTATTCCAGGTTGGGAAGAGGCATTGTTATTGACCAAAAAAGGAGGGAAGTACACCTTCATCATTCCTCCAGCTTTGGGTTACGGTGCGGGTGGTTATCCACCAGTTATCCCCGGAAATTCTATCTTGATTTTTGAAATGGAAATCGTAGATATTCTTCGCAGATAGAAACGAATGATTTTAGTAATAATCGCCTCGCCTCCGGGTGGGGCGGTTTTATTTTTTTTAATATGGAAAACGGAATTTTCGCGAAACTCTCTACCAATAGAGGTTCGATTTTAATTAAATTAGCGCACGAGCAAGCACCTATGACGGTTGCTAATTTTGTTGCGCTCGCCGAGGGAACAATGCCAAATAAGGCAAAAGAACAAGGTAAACCATTTTATGATGGACTCATTTTCCATCGCGTAATTGCCGACTTTATGATTCAGGGCGGTGATCCAGAAGGCAGTGGCCGCGGAGGCCCGGGATATCGATTCGCTGACGAATTTCATCCTGAGTTGACGCATAAAGGACCAGGCGTTTTGAGTATGGCCAACGCAGGACCCAATACGAATGGTAGTCAGTTTTTCATCACCCACGTTGCTACCCCTTGGTTAGACGGTAAACACAGCGTATTTGGTCATGTTGTTGAAGGTATGGACGTGGTAAACGCAATTGCCCAAGGTGATCAGTTGCAGACGGTGGAGATTATTCGCAACCAGGTGGACTTTGATGCGCTTGCTGTTTTTGAGACCAAACAAACTGAAAAAGCCAACGAATCGCTTAAAAAGCCGAGCATTGACAAGAAGTGGGAAGAGGTTTTGGAGAAAAGTCTCGAGTTGCCTTCAGGTCTGCGATACACCATTCTGCAACCTAACGAAGCTGGGAAAAAGCCCGAAGAAGGCGATTTGGTATCGGTTCATTACTGTGGCATGCTTACCAATGGTAAAATTTTCGACGACTCATTTCAACGTGGAGAGCCCATCGAATTTACGCTAGGGAGAGGACAAGTCATCGCCGGATGGGATGAGGGAATTGCTCAATTGCGCAAAGGTGAACGGGCAATTTTAATTATACCCCCTAATTTAGGCTATGGACCTCGGGGTGCAGGCGGAGTTATTCCACCAAATGCCACCCTCGTCTTTGAAGTTGAGTTGATGGACATACAATAATTTGCTGTCACCGAAGTTATGCTAATGACTTCGGTGCTGCTTTTTTTCCTTTTTCAAGGCATTTTTGTCAACTTCGAAAACTTTTTGATTTGAACAACTTACTTCATACACAAACAACTCAGACTGCTTACCTTTGCAAATTGTAATGATGGGGTAAAAACCAGGTACTATGAAGCGATTAATCCATTTTTTTATATTTACGCTAAGTCTGTTGGTGTTTACAGGCTGTAGTGAATATCAGAAAGTACTCAAAAGTACCGATACCGCCTATAAGTACAAGATGGCGAAGAAGTACTATGAAGATGGGCGGTATGCGAAGGCTTATCCGCTCTTCGATGAGGTGCTTACACTCTACCGAGGCACCGACAAGCAAGAGGAAGTTTACTTCTACTTAGCAATGACGCATTTTAAGTTGAACGAGTTTATACTCTCGGCCTATCACTTTAAAAATTTTGTACGCTCCTTTCCTAAAAGTCAATACCGCGAAGAGGCAATGTTTCTTACCGGTTATTCGTATTATAAAGAATCGCCAGACTATAGTTTAGAGCAGAGCTACACGTATAAAGCCATCAATGAGTTACAGCTATTTATCAATACCTACCGGAATAGTCAGCGTGTTGATGAGTGTAATGAACTCATTGCCGATTTAAGAAAGAAGTTGGAGAGAAAGGCCTTTCGTAATGCAAAGCAATATTACACTATCGGTCATTATCAAGCAGCGTCCATAGCCTTGACCAATATGCTTGAAGATTTTCCGGAGACCAGCTATCGAGAAGAGGTTATGTATTTAATCGTAAATTCGAAATACGAGCTAGCTCGATTTTCAATTGAGAGTAAGCAAATGCAGCGTTATATAGAAACGCGTACTTCCGCATTACGCTTCGAAGAAACATTTCCTAATAGCAAGCGTATCGGAGAGGTTCGACAAGTCATCGAAAACGCAAACGCACAAATTCAGTTAATTCAAAACGATCAATCATGAGTGATTTTAAAAAGGCAACGGCCCCCCGTGAAATCCAAACCCAGGACCACAACGCCATCGACGCACAAACCGGTAATATTTACGAAGCAATCTCGATTATTGGCAAACGTGCAGTAATGGTAGGAGAGGAGATTAAGCAAGAAATTCAGGATAAACTCGAGGAGTTTGGAGTGAGCAACGAAATGCTAGAAGAGATTTTCGAGAATCGTGAGCAAATCGAGTTGAGTCGTTTTTACGAAGCCTTACCCAAACCTACAGCTATCGCTCTAGAAGAATGGCTTTCCGGAAAAGTGTATTTCCGTCGTCCAGAGTCTGACGACGCTGAGAAATAGACTAGCCATGTTACACGGCAAAAAAGTACTCGTAGGTATTTCGGGCAGTATTGCAGCCTACAAAATTCCTATGCTGGTACGTTTGCTGATCAAGCAAGGCGCCGAAGTTAGGGTGGTTATGTCCAAAGCAGCCACCGATTTCGTGAGTCCTTTAACATTATCCACCCTCACCGATTATCCGGTGGCGGTGGATTTTTTTGATGCCGATGCCCCGCAGAACGGATGGAATAATCACGTTGAAATGGGGTTGTGGGCCGACTTACTAATTATTGCTCCTGTAAGCAGTAATACCTTATCCAAAATGGCTAGTGGGCAAAGTGATTCGCTCTTACCTGCCGTTTTTATGAGCGCTAAATGTCCTATTTACTTCGCTCCAGCAATGGATCTGGATATGTATCGCAATGAGGCTACCCAAAAAAATATTTCGCTTTTGGTTGAGCGAGACTACTTGTGTATTCCGAGTGAATTTGGTGAATTAGCCTCTGGTTTGGTTGGGGAAGGCCGCATGGCTGAGCCAGAAAACATCTTGGAGTTTGTTGTCAATCACCTACGGTCAAAATCTCCATTGTACGGAAAACGGATTTTGATCACCGCCGGTCCAACTTACGAAGCTATCGACCCTGTCCGCTTTATTGGCAATCATTCTTCCGGAAAGATGGGATATGCGCTCGCTCGTGCTGCGGTAAATCTTGGCGCCGAGGTTGATCTTGTACTCGGGCCTACGCAACTTGCTTTTGACTTCAAGGGAATGAATGTACACCGAGTGATATCTGCTCAAGAAATGTACAAGGCTGCCGAAAGGTTTTTCGAATTCGCCGACTACAGTGTTTTTGCCGCCGCTGTATCAGACTACCGACCAAAGGAAGTGCATTCTAGTAAAATAAAGAAAACTCAGGAACATCTGCAGATTGATCTTGAAAAGACGGTGGATATACTGAAAACGCTTGCCCACCAGAAGAGTGAGGAGCAAATCGTTATTGGATTTGCTCTCGAAACAGAGGATCGTGAAAAGTATGCCCTGGAAAAACTGCATACGAAAAACGCGGATTACATCGTTTCTAATTCACCAGGGAAAGGAACGGGTTTTGCAAGTGACACCAATGAGGTCGTCGTTTACGGTCGTGATAAATCAACTCAGCATTTTTCTCAGAGAGATAAAATGCAATTGGCAATTGACTTATGGGAATATTTCGTTACAGTACATTAATTTTCATCTGCATTTTCGGATCTGGATTGTCTATGCTTGCCCAAGAGTTCAACGCTAGGGTTACGGTTGATCATAGTCAGGTTCAGTCTTCCAACGTGCAAATTTTCCGCACCCTCGAAACCTCTTTGTTTGAATTCATCAATAACACCAAGTGGACTGGCGATACGTACGACATGGATGAGCGTATTGAAGCAAACTTCGCCATCGTTATTCGTCAAATGCCTTCGATGAATCAATTTTCCGGAATGATTCAAGTCAATTACGCTCGGCCAGTGTTCAACACCTCATATCTGAGCCCCATACTAAATCACCAAGATCCAGATTTTACTTTTCAATATGTGGAATTTGACCGCTTAGAGTACAACGACAACACTTCTAACCCCAACTTGGTCGCCATCATTGCCTTCTACATTTACGTTATTTTGGGAATGGATGCCGACAGTTTTGAGAAGGGTAGTGGGGCGAAGTATTATCAAAATGCTTTGAAAATTGCCAATTTTATGCAGAGTGATGGGCGCAATCCCGGATGGCGTGACGGAGAAGGTATCGGACAAAACAATAGATATTGGATTGCCGAGAATCTCAATAACCCTATCAACGAACCCCTAGCCGATATTCTTTATGATTACCATCGGAATGGATTAGATCTTATGTACGACAAAGGGAATCATAAGAAAGCAAAGGAAAATATCATTGCGGCTTTATTAAAAGTTGAGCAATTGCATACAGCTCGTCCAACCGGGATTATTCCTCAGATGTTTCTCAACGCCAAGCGAAACGAGATTTTGCGCATTTTCGGTGATGGCGAGCCGGTAAATACCGTACCCTTGCGTACCATGTTGGAAAAAGTAGACCCTACAAACCGGAATAAGTACGAAGATCTGGGAACATCGCGATAACGTAGCTATAACTTTCCTCTACTAGTTTGAATCGATGATTTTCGTTTCTCGTCAAAACTAAAAAGCCTTGTAAGTATCACACTTACAAGGCTTTTTTTATTCGTTGTGCCCAGGACAGGACTTGAACCTGCACGACCGTAGGTCACCACCCCCTCAAGATGGCGTGTCTACCAATTTCACCACCTGGGCAGAAAAAAGGAGGGTGTGAAAACCCTCCTTATTTGTGACTCGACTGGGGCTCGAACCCAGGACCCTAACATTAAAAGTGTTATGCTCTA
>REDE01000060.1 GCA_007693635.1 Flavobacteriales bacterium
GCCGTTCATTCTTAACTGAAGCCAACAAAAGGGGGTATTTGTTAATGTATAACACGAAAAGAAACCATTTGATAGCTCAATGAGATTGAAAATGAATCGATTGTAGAAGTCGAACCGCTAACATTCATCCTCGTAGCCCCAGCGCCCCACAAAAAACGCCCCCAAAGTTCTAATAAGGAATTGTTTTTTTAAAGGTCCAATTGAACCCACTTTGGGATGTTTTTGCAAAGCTCGAGCACTTTCGTAAGTGGGTTTCACTGAACTCTCGGGGGCGCTTGGTTTACTCCCCCGATAGCCATACGGGACTAAAGGTTGTTCGACGACTCTTGTTCCGTGAATGCAGAGAAACGGGAACCCGCCGAGATAGCCCATGCCGCTTAAGGGGAAAGCATCGGTTTGGTTGTTTCTGTTTGTGTATTTTTCGGTTCGATTTGAGCCACTTTTTGTAGTCATAAAATCCTGAAATAAACCTCACCGGAAAGCAACTTCGCTTAAAAGCGTTTTCGGCTTTCTATATGAGAAGGTTTTGGGGTATATTTGGGGTGTGCCTTTGGGGCTACTTCGTTGTTAAGACGGACTGACGTTGGTGGCAAACCTTTAACGAAAATAACAACAACAGTGAAACTATCATTTAAAGTTAATAAAAATATTGACCTTGTTTTTGACTACTTAACGGATATGCAAAAATTTGTTTCTGTACATCCTGTAATTTCAAAAATCGACAAAACATCTGATAAAAATTACATAGTTCACGAGACATTAAAATTTGGTGCTATACCTTTTTCGTTCACATATCCAGTAACCATTGAAAATAGTATTTCGGACAAGATCGTTATTATAAAGGCGACAGTATTCAGGTTGGCCAAAATTGAAATGAAATTTTTCTTAAAGGCGGACAATAGTAATACAATTATTGACGAAGAAATACACTTTAATTCACCGCTTCCTGCACTATTCATAATGAAAAGGGTTTTTAGGGAACAGCACGAAAAACTCTTCAAGAATATTAATGCTAACTAGAATAAAAGGTCTATTTAAACAGACAAGAAATGGGAATGCCAATAGATTTATGAGTAAGGGCAGCAACCAACATTCAACCGAGTAGACGAAGCGCCCCACATAAAAAGTCCCCTAATTTGCTTTCCAATGCATATGCGCTTAGGATGATAGTCCTTCCGCTTCATTTGTATGTGTAACTTCAATTGTTTTTTGAGTCACTCCAATGATATTTTAAGTGAATGTTAAGGGAGGAGTGTTATATTTGACCCAAAATTTTGTTTAACATCAAACAGTTCCTTCATGTCCATAAGTTTGACGAAGGACTTAATTTCTTTTACACAAATGAAGAAAGCTTTATTCTTAGCCTCGGCCATCATGTTTTTGGGTAGTGCGAATGCTCAAAATGGGTCTATAAACGCGGAATTGGAAAGCGATGATCCCAAATTATTCCCAAAGACCTATATAGGAGCGGGTGCTTACTCTAATGGCAGCGCATCTAGATATGGTATTGCGCTTCTTGGACATTTTGTTCTTAATGATGAGGTTGAGGTGCTTGGGTTTGCCAGCATTTGGAGTACAAATGTTTTACTTGATGTGCATGGCATGTATTTTTTTAAGGAAACCACGGTGGTGAAGCCTGTGAGTGTTTTGCTTTCAAGTGAGCGCTACGGAAACGTGGTGGATCGCACATTTTTGAAGATGAATTCGAAAATGCTTAAAAGAATTGGTGCTCGTGCAGGTCTGTTTAATGATTATATCAGCATTTCGGGATCAAACTCTAATGAAAGTGTTGGGGTATTCAACACTGCGTTTTACGCCGGGGCTGTTATTAATCGCAGGCGTGCAGGAGCTGTTAAGCCTGAAGGACACGAGACTGTCAGCTTTACCCGTGACCTAATGCTTTATGGGGATGTGATTCTTCCGGTCTTAACGACAGTTAGTAATGGAGGGAACGTTGATGCTTTGCTTGGCTGGAGACTAGGTGTATACAATAGATCAACTATCATAACCAAGAGCATCATGTTTGGATACTTAATTGAAATTGGACGATATCCACTTCCGAGCTTGAGCTACTCGGAGTTTGGCTCCTTTGCCGCAGGTCTTGGTGGATTGCGATTGATGATTACAGCAGGGTACTGCTTTTAATTAAGTGCACACAAGAATCACTATACCGGTTGTTGACATAGTCATCAGCCGGTATTTTTATTGGTAGTTGATGGGCTTGTGTTTTTCCTGCTTATGAATTCATTTTGTGAATTGAGAAGGTCGAATCCAGCTGTATGTTTGTCGTTTGTCAATAAAAATGGCTGGTCGATGGAATTTTGCTAGGGCCAGCTTCCGTTGTTTGCCTACTACCTCATCGTGCCTTTGTCGGTGCCCTCAGTGAGTCGGTGGCCAATCAAATCACCATTTCGTCCTACCTCAACACCATTTCGTCTATTTTGCTGGCCTGCGCTATTTTGTTTGAACTTCCCATGGTCATTTACTTCCTCTCTAAGGTCAACCAAGTAACACCGCTGCTAGTGATATCCGCCCTATCCGCCCGCGCCCGCGATTGGAGCGGAAAGCCCGGAGGCGAAAACGCCAGTGGGCGCCAGCGGGCAAGAGCGACGGAGGAGCTCCTTGCCAGCTGTTGCGGACACGGCGGTTTCGTCGAGGACTTGGAGCGGAAAGCGCGATTAGGCGCCCAAAAACACATTAGTATTTCGATTAGGTGAATTTTCTTTTGGGTTATGTTTGCGCGTTGTGGAGGTTTAATCTTTAACTTTAGTCTGATTTTCTGCGTAGATCAAGCCTTACCTTTGCGCTTTACAAGCATTTGAACATGTCTGATACGTATCAAGGACTTTCGCGATCGGAGCGTCTTCGCAGCAAACTACTTTGGAAGGAGGTGATGGAGCGTGGAAGTACTTTTTTTCACTATCCAGTAAAGTTGTGGGTGGGCGACAATCAGGAGGCACCGGGTCTTCAGGTGGCTTTTGTTGCGCCTAAGCGCAGGTTTCGCCGCGCGGTTGATCGCAATCGCGAAAAGCGTTATTTGCGTGAAGCATATCGCTTGTCTGAGCATCGGCCAATGCGGGATCTTAAACTCCAAATCGTCTTTTTGAGTGTTGCTTCTGCTTCCACCGAATTAAAGGACTACCGCAAAGCGATTGATGCTTTACTTTTGCAACTCAAAATGAGCCCGCATGACCACCAAGCAGATTGAAGAGACCATCACTATTCCCTTTGAGGATGCCACTACGGCAGTTAGAGCTTCGGAAGCTCAGTTTATCCACGATTTTTTGCAGCAACTGGAGGCGCCTTCTACCCTTGAAATAGGTTTTGGGTATGGTCGCTCGGCTTGTTATATCATGGCGGCTACGGGGGGTAAACACACTGTAATGGATCCTTTTCAGGATCATTACAATCGTCAGGCGTTAAGAAATGTTGAGGCGTGTGGATTTGGTGAAAACCTAAACTTCATCGAAGACTTTAGTCATCATGTTTTACCGGAAATGGTGAAGCAGGGCAAAAAGTTCGATTTCATCTTTATCGATGGCGACCATAAATTCGACGGGATTTTCGTTGATTTCTATTATGCTGATATGCTGCTAAAGCCCAACGGATTTGTGCTTTTTCACGATACTTGGATGCGTAGTACGCAGTTGGTGATGTCTTTTGTGGAGAAGAACAGACTTGATTATCGCAAGATGATGATCAATCAAAATAATATGTCGCTTTTTCAAAAAGTTGGTGAAGACACCCGTAACGGTATGCACTTTCGGGAGTTTTTTACTTTGCGAAGAATATTCAAGCACGCTTTGATCCAGTGGATTTGGGGTCCAAGCAAGGGCCCGGTCAAGTCGTTTGTCTTGTTTTTAAAAGAAAAAATTCGTCCAACCGCTAAGCGATAGATTTAGCGCTAGCAAGTTTGGATGTCTTTCACTACGGCAAATAGAATAATTGCGTAGAGGAAGAATCTCAGGAACCGACTAAGCGCTATTGTCCAGTAAAGTCTGAACGGAAATCTCACCATTCCGGCGACCACACTTACAGGCGAAAACGGCAGGGGAGCCATTGCAGCTAAAAAGATAAGCAGTCCGCCGAATTTCCGAATATTAATAAATTGTTCGGCAAATTTTTCTTCAACCCAGTAATTGACGGTAGGAATGCGGTAGAGTAAAGTCCCGTATCCGTAACTGATTAATCCACCCACATAGCTGACCAGCGCAAGTAAAAATACGTAAATGAAGGGTTGGGGTAAGGATTTCGCCCAAATGATGTACATATCGGGGGGCAGAAGTCCGAGAAAGGTTTCGGAGGCAAATAAAGTTCCTATAATCAGCAATTTCGGTAGACGATCAAACCAGTCGCACATAATGCTGTTGAGATCGAGGATATGGGTGCTTAACACGTAAAGTGCTGCGCCAAATACACCAAGTACCACCAGAAGTTTGATGAAGTTTTTACCCAAAAAAATGTATCCTCCTGTGCGTTTATAGTATTCGTGATAGAGTTTACTTCTATCGCCTAGGTTACGTTTGTTCTTTCCCACAATGGACTTTTTGAAGTAAATGTTTTTATATGCTCAGCATTGCTTTTGAATGCTAAGTGTTTGTTTGCAATATGTTCTTGGTTGTTTCTTTATGTTGTGCCCAGTCATGCAATTTGCTTCTTCAAACACGCAACATAAAGACATGCAAAATTAGTCGCTAGAGGATTCAACATTTCTTAATATTCCGTAAATATTGGACATTTGTGAAAAGATTAAAAAATTGTCTTTACAATGCCCTAATTTTGTCGAAATCCTAAGTGCGGGTATAAGTTCACTATCAATTGAAGTTTTGGAAAAAGTCAAATTTGGTTCTGGTTTTTTTAATTGGTCACGCGTAGGTCCGGGCTTGCTTTTTGCCGCCGCGGCTATAGGTGTTTCCCATTTGGTGCAAAGTACTCGGGCTGGGGCAGGTTATGCGTGGTTGCTCATCCCGGCCATTGTGGTGGCTAATCTGTTAAAATGGCCACTTTTTGAGGCTGGACCACGTTATGCATATTCTCAAAAACGAAGTTTGTTGCACGCGTATCAGCGAATAGCTGTTTGGGCTTTACCCGTAATTGCTTTGGTGACTTTTGGGAGCATGTTTATTGTCACGGCAACGGTTGGTGTTGTTACGGCTGGACTTTTTCAGCAGGTGCTGCCTTTTAATATTTCGGAGTCGACGGTTTTGCTGGTTTTGTTGCTGGGGTGTGTGCTGATTTTGTGGAACGGAAAGCAGCAGCGCCTGGAGAAAATCATCCGACCAATTTTAATTCTCTTAGTTTTGGCAACGCTAGTAGCGGTAATTTTGGGTTTGTTTAAGCCTTTTCCCGACTGGTCTACAGCTTCATTCAGTTTTGGTAATTCGGGTGATTTGGCTTTTTTTATAGCTCTCATGGGCTGGATGCCTGCTCCATTGGATATTAGTATTTGGTATTCGCAGTGGTCGGCACTCAAACTTAGGGTGGGTGGTGATTATATTGCTACAGATTTCCGTATTGGTTTTGGGGGAACGACTTTTATGGCGGTGGTTTTTGTTTTGTTAGGGGCAATTTTTCTTTTTGATACTGGCGACCTGCCCTCATCGGCTATTGGTTTTGCGGGGAGTCTTCAGCAGGCATATTCCGAGGTGTTTGGGGTTTTTTCTATACTCATCGTCATTGCGGCTATTACTTGTATGTTCTCAACCACACTCGCGGTTATGGACGCTTATCCTCGAGTTTGTAGAGCTATTTTGCGTAACGATGCGGATGAGTCTGCAGGGTTATATAGAGTGCTCCTTGTTTTATTGGCTGTTGGGGGTTGGGTAATTGCGATTCAGTTTAGTGGTGAGATGACTTTATTGGTTCAATTTGCCACGGTAATGGCATTTTTGAGTGCGCCGATTATTGCGTGGCTTAATATGTCGGCGCTGCGATTATTGCCTCCAGATCATCAACCGAGCAAAGGCTTTTTTGCGTTGGGCTATTTTTCGACTTTTTTGCTAGTTGTTTTTAGTGTGTATTATTTGTTTAGTCTATTATGATTGAAGTCTTGGTTATTGGTGGTGGAGCTGCGGGAATATTTGCGGCCATACATGCTGCGGAACGAGGCAAGCAGGTATTGGTGCTGGAGAAATCGCCAAGGATACTTTCTAAGGTGTTGATTTCTGGTGGAGGTCGATGCAACGTTACGCACCGTCCTTTGCCACCTTCCGAGATGGTGCAGAATTACCCTCGCGGAGGTAAAAAGCTCAAAGGACTCTTCACTCAGTGGAGTAGTGCCCACACCATGAAGTGGTTTGAAGACCGCGGGGTTCAATTAAAAATCGAAGAGGATGGTCGGGTTTTTCCCGTTTCCAACGAATCTCGTGATATCGCAAATGCTTTGGAGAGGGCGGCTTTTGATGCTGGAGTTCGCATTGAGTTGCGCTTAGGGGTAAAGTCCATTGAGGTTGTCCCCGATAATGGCTTCCGAGTTACAACCGATAAAAATCAAACACTTTTTGCGCGCTCAGTTGTGGTAGCCACCGGCGGGAGTCCAACGCTTCGTGGTTTTGATTTTCTCGCCAATCTGGGATTGAAAATTGTTTCGCCAGTTCCCTCTTTGTTTACCTTTCCAATCAAACACAAGCCCCTTACGGCCAATATGGGTATTGCAGTTGAGCGGGCCATTGTATATATACCCGATTTGAAACAGCAGTTTGAGGGTCCGGTATTGGTGACACATTGGGGCTTGAGTGGTCCGGCGGTTTTAAAACTTTCGGCTTTTGCGGCGCGCGAATTGGCAGAGCGTAATCATCATTTTGAGATACGGGTAAATTGGCTTCCCAGTAAAACGCATGATGAGGTTGTAGAAATGTGGGGTCACCAGCGGAAAATGATGAACAGTAATCCACCGGAAATTTCGAAGCGTTTATGGCTTTATTTGCTTGAGCGCAATGAGATTTCTCCGGAAATTTTGGCGAGTCAGCTGGGGAAGAAAAACGCCAACCGATTGGCAGAGGGTTTACTCAACGATCGGTATTCCGTGCAGGGAAAGACCACCTACAAGGAAGAGTTTGTTACCGCTGGCGGGGTAAATCTTACGGAAATAGATCTGCAGACTTTTGCGGTAAAACGGATTCCGGGATTACATATCATTGGTGAAGTATTGGATGTCGACGCTATTACCGGAGGATTTAATTTTCAGGCTGCTTGGGCTGCGGGTTATCATTGCGGCATAAAAATTTAAAAATTGTTTTGTTAATTGATTTTTTTGTTTATCTTGCACCCTTAAATTTATTAATCATTTAACTCTTTTTCTACCATGAAAAAAACATTATTATCACTAGCCGTAATTGGCTTTTTCGGTCTAACATCTTGTAAGAAAGACAGAGATTGCGCTTGTGACATTACGGTAAACGGCCAAACTACTAATTCAACCATCACTATTGAAGGCGAAAGTAAAAGCGACGCTGAAGATATATGTAACGAATATGAAGCTGGTCTTAGACTCATTAATTCAATGATGGGTGGTACCGTGGATTGCACCCTAGAGTAATTCGCCCTTTTGAAAGTCTGACCCGCCTTTATGGCGGGTTTTTTTTGGTTCAAACTTTAAAATTTGGATAACTTGATATATCGAATTGGTTAAATAGCTGCGCCAAAGGTATTTTTGCCAATGTTACGATTATGCTGCGTGGAAAAATTCTGAGTCAGCGTCTAAATTAAAATACAAAGCTTATGTCATCCAGTTTTTTACAGGAAAACAAACAGCGTTTTCTCGATGAACTTATTGAATTACTCAAAATTCCTTCGATTAGTGCAGACTCTGCATATAATAAGGATGTCCGCCATGCTGCTGAGGTATTGGCCAGTCGCGTTCGAGAGGCGGGAATTGAGACGGTGGAAATTGTGGATACCCCTGGTCATCCGATTGTTTATGGAGAAAAGATTATTGATCCCAACTTGCCTACTGTGCTGGTCTATGGTCACTATGAT
>REDE01000059.1 GCA_007693635.1 Flavobacteriales bacterium
ATGCCGGAATTGATGGATTATTTATTATATCCCCGTGGGTATTTTTGTTTCTCATCCCCGCGGTAACTATGCGATTGTTTGCGGAAGAATATCGCTTGGGGACAATGGCCATTTTAAAAACCAAGCCCCTATCCGACACGCAAATTGTCCTTGGAAAAGCATTGGCCGGGATTACACTAAGCCTCATTGCGATTGTCCCAACGCTTATCTACTACCTAAGTGTGTATCTGTTGGGTGAAAGCACGGGGAACATTGATAGTGGAGGAACCTTTGGCTCGTATATAGGCTTGCTTTTTCTGGCAGCCAGCTATGTTTCCATGGGGCTATTTGCCTCTTCCCTATCGGATAATCCCATCATTGCCTTTCTCATCGGTATGTTTATTTGCTTCATTTTCTTTTACGGATTTGATCAATTGGCCAGCATTTTCCCTTCATCTGCCACTCAATTGTTTGTCATGAGTTTAGGCATCAACGAGCACTACATTTCCATGAGTCGTGGAGTGATCGACACTCGGGATTTAATTTACTTCATCAGTTTGATCACCTTATTTTCACTTCTCACTCGTGAAGTGGTAAAAAAACGCGTATAAAGATGGCTGAACCCAGACAAACACAAAACTTTATTCGTTGGACGCTGATTGTTGCGGCACTCGTACTGATAAATGTGCTTGCGCAAATGGTGTTTACCCGAATAGACCTCACCTCGGAAAAACGCTACAGTCTGAATCCGGTTACCAAATCGATGTTGAAGAACCTCGAAGATCCGGTGCTCATCAAATTTTATTTGGACGGTGAAATGCCTTCAGGATTTTTGCGCTTAAAGCGCGAAGCCTTACAAATGCTCAATGAGTTTCGCGCCATCCACAGAAGATTCGAAATAGAGATCATTGACCCCAACAGTATTGAAGACCGCAAAGAGCGATCAAACCTGATGGAGCAACTACAAACGCTAGGCTTGTCACCCATTCAAGTAGAAATGGAAGATGCCGGCAGCATGAGTAGACTCACCCTCTTCCCCGGCGCAATTGTTAGTTATGGAGAAAAACAAATGCCTATGCAATTGCTTTCCGGACAGTTAAACGTGAGTCCGGAATCACAAATCAACGGGGCCGTGCAAAATTTAGAATACACCATTGCGAGTACAATTCGTGCTTTAGCAAGTCGACAAAAAGCATCCATCGGATTCGTACAGGGCTTGGGACAAGTCGCCGACCGTAAAATTGCCGATATTGTGCAAACGCTCAGCATGCAATATGAAGTTAGTCGGCTAGACTTACGTGAATTTCCTGGCGATAGTGTAACGGGTGAGATTAGTCTTAATAGACAACTTCAGCGCGTAAATCGCTTTGATGCGTTGGTAATAGCGAAACCAACACGTCCATTTACCGACATGGATAAGTTTCTGATAGACCAATTCATCATGAATGGCGGGAAAGTTTTGTGGTGTATCGATCCGGTTCACGCCGATATGGATTCTCTCAGCAATGCTTCGGAAATGTTGGCCTATCCCATATTTGATGAACTGCGTATTGGCGATATGCTTTTTCGCTATGGCGTTCGTTTGAATACGGATCTCATTGTCGACAAAAAAGCCGCGTGGCTTTCCGATATGCAACGGGTGCGTCCTTGGGTGTATTGGCCTTTAATTACTTCAAGAAGCAAGCACCCAATTGCCAAGGATCTCAATGCCATCAAAGCAGAATTTGTAAGCAGCATCGATACGGTAATGGCCGAGGGAATTAAGAAAACACCTTTATTGATGAGTTCATCCAATAGTAAAGTGGTTCCAACGCCTCACGTTGTTAGCTTGGAAAAGTATTATAATTTCCCCAAAGACGAGATATTCCCTCAAAGTTTTATACCCATTGCCTATCTACTAGAGGGAGAATTTGAATCCATTTTCGCCAATCGTATTATGCCAAAAATGGGACGAGAAGAAGACGTTCCCTTCGTGGCTCGAGGAAAGTCTACCGCACAAGTAGTAATTGCTGATGGTGACATCATAAAAAACCAGGTAAACATTACCAATCCCAACATCGATCGCGGTTTACCACTACCCTTAGGTTTTGACCAGTTCACGGGAATACAGTACGGTAACAAAGATTTCTTACTCAACGTATTTGATTATCTTCTCGACCCAGAAAACCTTATAAAAATACGTTCGCGCGAACTGAAAATACGACTTTTAGACACTTCGAAAGTTCGCGAACAATACAATTTCTGGGTGCTACTTAATACGGCTGGCCCCATAGTTATTTTATTGCTACTAGGACTAGCAAATCATTTGTTGAGAAAAAGAAAATACGCTAAGTAAGTTATTATGAATAGAAAAACCACTCTACTCCTTATTGCCGTTATTTTACTAGGTGGAATCGTGTATTGGCTCAGTAAAGAACCAGGAAAACAAGGCCGCCAAAAGTACGACTACGAATTTCATATCGAAGATACCGCGTCTATTGGAAGGATACTAATTAGAGATAAAGTTCCGCACGAGGTAAATCTCGTTCGCACAGACGAAGGATGGAAAATTGACGGAGAAAAACTAGCTCGTCAAAAAGCAGCGCAATTGCTGGTAACCACATTTCACAAAATGCGCTTAAAGAACTTCGTGGCAGAAAGTATGAAACCTACCGTACTTAATCGACTAGCAACTTACGGGATTGAGGTACAAGTTTTTGATCGTAACGACAAAGTTCTTCGCCACTTTTATGTGGGCACCCCCACAATGGATGAAATGGGGAGCTATATGATGAACAAAGGCGGTGACGCTCCGTACGCCGTTTTTATCCCCGGCTTTAACGGAAATCTTTCCACTCGATTCTTTGCCGACCCCATTTTGTGGCGTGATCGAACCATCTGGGGCTACGACAACTTAAATATTCGGACAGTTAGGGTGCGCTACGCCAATAATCCATTAAATTCATTCGAACTAAACCGACTGGAAAATAATGATTATACCCTAACTCGTCTGGCCGATAATGAAGTTTTTAAAGCCGACACCATACAGTCTGCCCTGTATATGGCCCTGTTTTCCAGACTTCAATACGAAGGTGCTATCGTGGAAACGGATAAGATATGGCAAAAACAAGACTCATTGAAAAGCACCATGCCCGCTTTCGATATATACGTTGAGAACAAGAATGGAGAAGGCAAAACACTTACCCTATACCGAATCAAAGCGCCTGAAGATACTGAAGACCTATACGGCGAGGATTTAGAATTCGATCCAAACCGATACCATGCATTTATCACACCGAATAATCCCGATGAAAAAGAGATGTTTGTGCTGGCTCAAAATTATGCATTGAGAAACGTTTTCACGGATATTGCATCCTTAGTGAGAAATTTTTAAAAGTTTTCAACACGACGACTAGAGTCAGCTCGAACCGTGTATTTTTGTCAGATAATGGTTGAAGCGTTTTGATTGTGCAGACAGCCACCAAAACCATTATAAATTAAGTAGTTAATCACATTTTAAGTCATAGATCACATGAAATTTATAGCCTCCAGTATTTCGCTGTACAAGAATTTAATGGCACTGAACGACGTTGTTGGCAGCAACAACACCATGCCAATCCTAGATAATTTTCTTTTTGAATTGAGTCCGGGAAAATTACGCGTTACAGCATCCGACCTTGAGACCACGATCATTTCCACCTTTCCGGTAGAAACGGAATCCGAAGGCGAAGTTGCGGTTCCGGCAAGACTGTTAGTCGATTCACTCAAAGATTTCCCCGATCAGCCCTTGACTTTCATATTCAATGTAGAAACGAACAGTTGCGAGATTATTTCTGAAATTGGAAACTATCAACTGGCCATCGTTTCTACCGCTGAATTTCCAAGAATATCATCTATCGAGGCCAACGGAAGCGTAAATATTGCATCCGACGTATTGGCCTTAGCCATTAAAAACACAATTTTCGCAACAGGAAATGACGATTTGCGTCCGGCAATGTCGGGTGTTTTTTTCCAGTTGACCCCCGAAAATTCCACTTTTGTGGCTACCGATGCGCATAAACTCGTTCGCTATCGACGCCACGACGTAAAAAGTGAGTCGGTTGCAGAATTCATCATGCCAAAAAAGCCTCTTAATCTTTTGGCGAAATCCTTACTGCCAACTGCAGATGATGAGGTTACGATTGAGTATAATAGCCAAAACGCAATATTCAGCTCTGGAAAAATGAAGTTGATTTGCCGTTTAATTGACGGTAAATACCCCAATTATGAAGCGGTAATTCCTAAGGACAACCCCAATCAATTGGTTATCAGTCGCCCTCAACTACTCGATTCTGTTCGTCGAGTGGCCAAATTCTCCAGCAAATCGGCAAATCAGGTCAAATTCTCACTCAACAACACCGAGCTAGAGATTTCTGCTGAAGATTTAGATTACGCTACGCAGGCGAAAGAAAACCTACGCTGTGACTACGAAGGTGATCCCATGGAAATTGGTTTCAACTCACGTTATTTTCTTGAATTGATCAATCACCTAGATGCCGATAGCATGCGTATGGAGCTTTCCCAGCCCAACCGAGCAGGAATTATTTTCCCCGCTGAAGTTACCGATAAGGATGAAGACTTATTGATGCTGGTTATGCCAATCATGGTTGGATACTAGAATATTGAGCTAGAACTAGTCGCTAATTCACCTCGTATGTATGCAAGTATTAGTAATTGGTGACGTTCATGGTTGTTACTACACATTCCGTCGTTTTTTAAAAAATCACTGGAATCCAGAAAACACCCTACTTGTGCAGCTTGGTGACCTTATTAACAAAGGGAACCATAGCGCTAGGGTATTGGAAAAAGCCGAGAAATTACTCAAGAAGTATCCACACTTGGTATATTTTCTTCTGGGCAACCATGAATACATGGCTTCTCAAAGCATTAGAATTGATGGGCGGCTACGCGGAATGGATCCTCTTAAGCAAGATCTGCTCAAGCACAATATTTCTCTATCGTCACTCGATATTTGGTGCTCCAACTTAAAGCCAATATGGGAAAATAAGCATGTCTATATTTCGCACGCTGGAGTAAGTAAATTATCCACGCGACCGTTGGACTTACTACGTGAAGATAGCGTTATTCACAACCGTAAATCATTACGAAACATCGACAAACTACAGATAGCTGGTCATGTTGTGCAAAAGCCACATTACAATCAAAAAGAAAATGCTTGGCACATTGATTCCGGGGCATACCTTGGGGAAGGCTTATCGGGTGTGTTAATGAATTATGACGGGAGTGATTGCGTTTTGATTACCGAGCCCACCCACTCCAAAGATCTTTAGCGATGTTCTACTGCGGTTTGCAGTGGGCTTTAGGTTGAGCCTAGCCTTGCGTGGAATTAATGCGTATAAACAGCAACCTCCTCTCCTAATCCGACAAGCGTAGCTCGGTAATCATGCGTGCGGACAGCACGAAACATACCTACCGTGTTGAAATCCCAAGCAAAATTTCCCTGCGCGTCGATCGCGATAAGTCCACCTTTACCTCCGAGCGCAGCCACTTCCTGCAAGGCGTGTCCGCAGGCACTCTGAACATCCATATCACCCAAGAGCATTGCGGCCGATACCGAATGTGCGGCGGCACTGCGAATAAAGTACTCGCCATGTCCGGTTGCACTCACAGCACACGTCCGGTTATCAGCCCAAGTGCCGGCACCAACGACAGGACTATCACCTATTCTTCCCGGAAACTTATTATCCATTCCCCCTGTAGAGGTTCCTGCGGCAAGATCGCCATTGCGGTCGAGGGCTACACAACCAACCGTGCCCTTTTTGCTCACGCGTTTTTGCTCGGTGAAATTTTTATACCAAACACTATCCTCATGGTTCATTAGCGGGACTCCTGATTGAAGTACGAACTCCTCGGCTCCCTTGTCACTTAAAAACACGTGCGGGGTATTTTCCATTACTGCCAATGCTGCCTGAATTGGATTTTTAGCCACAAAGATGCCCGCAACCGCACCGGCATTTCGATTCGATCCCAGCATAATTGATGCGTCGTGGTACACCTCGCCATTTTTATTCACAACCGAGCCTCTACCCGCATTAAACAAGGGATTATCTTCGAGTTTACGAATTACTGCCTCCACCACATCACGGGATGAAAAGCCTTTTTCCAGCATTTCGTAGCCAAAATCCGTTACCTCTTTCAGAGTCTGATAGTAGATTTCGGAACGATCGCCCAGAGCCTCGGGATGGACACCATCTCCGGCGCCGCCGTGAATGACCAGTCCGAAATTATTTTGCGCGTTCAATTTACCCGCATTGGTTACCATAAAGAGACCCAAAATGTACGCTGCAAGGGAAATAGATAAACGAGGCGCCACGCGCCAGGGATAGAAACGAAAAGCCCGCAGCGCCCTACCCAAGCAGTGGTATCGGTGGCGGAGGCTGCGAGGAACGAGCAGACCCCGTACACCGCAACCACTGCCGGGTAGGGAGCGAGGACTTGAAGTGGATAGCCCGTATGGCGCCCAAAACCTAATCATCGAAGCGTTTGATATACGAATGGCAATAGGGCGTACCACCTTTGTTGTCGTAATACTGTTGATGATAATCTTCGGCTGAATAAAAAGGCGCATCATCATTAATCTCTGTCACAACCATCAGGCCTTTGTCGAGCAGCACTCGGGTAAGTTTTTCGGCAATGATTCGCTGTTCTTCATTGCGGACAAAAATAGCCGATCGATACTGAGAGCCCACGTCTGGACCTTGACGGTTGAGCTGAGTAGGATCGTGGGTTTCATAAAAGAGTTTGCAAAGAGCTTCGTAGTTGGTTTTTTCGGGATCAAAAACCACACGTACGGCTTCGGCATGGCCGGTAGTTCCCGTGCAAACTTGTCTGTATGATGGATTTACTACATGTCCACCAATATAGCCAACCTCTGTAGAAAGCACACCAGGCGCGCGTAAAAAGTAGTATTCGGTACCCCAAAAGCAACCTGAGGCAAATATTGCGGTATCTGTATTTTGAGTCATGGAAGAAGCTGAATTAAATTGAGATTTAGAAAGAGAAGCGCTATTGGATTCGCAAGCGCCAATGCTGAATAGGAGAATAACGATGTAGGTAATCATGTTGTTTAAACAAATCGAGGGTCTGTATCCATTACATTTCCGCATGAAGAACAGGTTCTTAGCTCCTCACTCCCATAGAAATTGCGGAATCGGGGAAGGAAATCTTGTTCGATATTGGAGAGTTCAAAGTAGGTTTCGTGGAGTTTATTATTGCAAGAATCACAGAACCAGAGTAGACCATCCTTCATTCCTTTATTCTTGCGAACTCGTTCGATGACCAAGCCTACCGAACCTTCCGAGCGCATGGGAGAATGCGGGACTCTGGGGGGAAGCAAAAACATATCGCCGGGTCCGAGATGAACGTCTCTGGTTTGTCCATCTTCTTGAATGCGCACGGTAATGTTACCTTCGAGTTGGTAAAAAAGTTCTTCGGTCTCATTGTAGTGGTAGTCTTTACGCGCGTTCGGGCCACCAACGACCATAACGATGTAGTCTTCACCAGCGGGATAAAGATTTTTATTGCCTACGGGAGGTTTGAGAAGGTGGCGATTTTCATCGATCCACTTTTGCAAATTGAAAGGGGCAGCTATGGGCATTATTGTGTACGTTTAAAATTTGGTTCAAAGCTACTGCAAATTTTTGTAAGGGTCAATGTGTTGGGGGGATGATTTGGATGTTTAGGCGTTTGTTGGTATATTGTCTGGTAGTGTGGGGGATTTAAGCGGGGGTTAATGGGCGGGTTTAGGCGTTTAGGCGTTTAGGCGTTT
>REDE01000121.1 GCA_007693635.1 Flavobacteriales bacterium
GCCACGAATGTTCACGAATGCACACGAATTTTTATTCGTGAACTTTGGTGTAATTCGTGGCAACTCCTTCTCCCCATATTATGTGTATCTTTATGATAGTTGCCGATAAAGTTGATAAATTCAGTATTCATTCCTAAAAAATCACGCTTTTTTTGGAATGCATTCCAAAAATGTTGTAATTTTGTGTGAAATGAATCAAGCAATGATCGATCGAAAGTTACAATCATTAATTTCTGAAAGACTGAATAAGGGAAAAGCCATTGTGGTGATGGGTGCGCGGCAAACCGGAAAAACCACGCTATTGAAAGCGCTATTCGACGGAACAGATGTTTTATGGTTCAGCGGTGACAACCCCGGCGTTCAATCGCGGTTTTCACAAGCAGATGCCCCACTATTAAAAGCCTTGATTGGAGAAAAGAAAATCTTGATTATTGACGAAGCCCAAAAAATAGAGAATATTGGCAATACCCTCAAAATCATTGTTGATCAAATACCGAAAGTTCAGGTGATTGCCACCGGATCATCGTCATTTGATTTGGCCAATAAAACTAATGAGTCACTTACGGGCAGGAAGTTTGAGTTTACCATGTTTCCCCTTTCCACCGATGAGATGGTGCAATATCATGGACTTTATGAGGAGGAGACCTTGCTAAAACACCGTTTGGTTTTTGGTTATTATCCTGAAGTCGTAACCAGTACGGGCAATGAGGTAGAAATACTGCAACTGCTATCGGATAGCTATTTGTTCAAGGATGTTTTGATGTTGGACAACATCCAAAAGCCCGATGCGCTTGTTCGGTTGCTTCAGGCTTTGGCCTATCAAATTGGAAATCAAGTGAGTTATCACGAGCTTTCACAATTAATTGGTTTAGATAGCAAAACGGTTGAAAAATATATAACCTTATTGGAAAAATCCTTTATCATTTTCCGATTGGGTACGTTCAGTCGGAATTTGAGAAATGAATTGAAAAAAAGCCGCAAAATTTACTTTTACGACAACGGCATTCGCAACGCTGTTCTATCGAACTTCCAAATAGCCGAAACACGCGCAGACATTGGAGCGCTTTGGGAGAACTACCTCATTAGTGAGCGAAAAAAATTCAACCACTATCAACGCAGGTTTGCCAATCATTGGTTTTGGCGCACCCGTACCGGACAAGAATTGGACTACCTCGAAGAGATAAATGGTAAGTTAACCGCCTTTGAATTTAAGTGGAATTCCAAGAAGAATGCAAAAGCCCCGAAGGCGTTTACCAATCATTACCCCGAAAGCGAATTTAAAGTAATTACCCCCGAAAATTATATGTCGTTTGTAAGTGGGATTGGGCTGTGATGTCTTGCCCTATTGAACACTTGGATAAAGCTATACAAACTAATCGACAATTGCTTATGGATAGCTTCAAATGCTATCTTTGCTGCTAAGAAGGCTTTAAAGCTTTGTCTTTTTTATGGAAAAAAAATAAAGGATGTAATTTATTGTCTGAAAAAACCAGATCAATAAAATTGAAACCCTTACTTTCAATTTACAAGGTTATAAAAAAAGTTGTGTCAGCTATGCTACGGGAGTTTCCCAAAACTAGCCGCACTCAACGACTCCATAAGCAAAGACGAGCTGCAAATTTTCAGTGCGCATTTTCGCTCCAATCCCGAGGCCTTACCTTCAATCATTGCGGAACAAAACATCCACTGGCCGCAATTGCTTAATACGCAATGCACAACTGACTTACAAGCCGATTACACCAAACGCGGCGTACCCTTTTCCTGCCTCATTGACCCTGACGGTAAAATCATAGAGATCAACGTGCATGGCGGTGATGATTTGGTGGGACGAATTAGAGCGTTGATGGACAAATAACGCGTTCTTAGCATACCGGCATTATGGGGTTTATCCGTAGAAAATGAAAAATAATCTGTTTTAAATCAAAAAATTTATCTTTTCATTTCTTTTTCTTACTATATTTGCGAATAAATAGAAATGTATGTACGAACAGTTCAGACGATATTTTTCATCATACCCCATTATTTCTACCAAAGAAATCATGCGTGTCATTCCAAGCTTCGATGCGAAAAATCTTGTCTATTGGCAAAAGAAGGGCTATATCCAAAAATTGAGAAATGGATTCTATGTGTTTAATAATACGGAATGGAGTGAGGAGCGCCTATACAGAATTGCCAATACACTTTATTCACCGTCTTACATATCGCTGGAATCCGCGTTTCAGTTTTACAACTTCATTCCGGAGGGTGTATTTAGTTTTCATTCTGTGTCAACACTAAAAACCAATCGTTTTACAACCGATATTGGCACCTTTCAATATAAAACTATCAAAAGATCGTTGTTTTTTGGATACAAATTAATTGAAATGAATGGGATAAGATTTCGGATGGCTACCTTGGAAAAAGCCATATTGGATTATCTGTATCTCAACCCACATGTAAATGATTTAGAACACCTAAGGTCATTGCGTTGGAGTAAAACTGAATTGGCATCACTGAATCAAGCCGAGCTAAAAGATTATCAATCTTTGTATAATTCCCCCACAATAAATCGGAAAATTGAACTTTTAAAACAGTATTTAGATGATTAGTATAAAAGAAATTGAGCAGTATTACCCGGAAAATCTCAGGGTTTTTAAACGCTTTCTTATGAGAGAATATTTGCAATTTAAGCTATTGGAAATCATTTTTAATGGCCCTCATGCTGATAAGCTTTGTATTCTTGGCGGAACTTGTTTGCGTCTTGTTCACAACAATCAACGATTTTCGGAGGACTTAGACTTTGACAACTTTAATCTTACTGATTCAGACTTTAATGATATTTCGGAAAATATAGACAGCGAAATTCAAAAATCTGGATATAAAGTCGAGATTCAACAGAAGTCAAAAGGCGCTTATCATTGTTATATTCGTTTTCCAAGCCTGCTCTTTGAGCAAGGTCTATCCGGCTATCAAAATGAAAAAATTCTCATTCAACTAGATACAGAGGCTCAACATTTCGAATTTAAGCCGGAGCATGCTTTACTGAATAAATTTGATGTGTTCACAAAAATCAAAACAACCCCGCTGGACTTGCTCATGGCTCAAAAGTGTTTCGCTATATTGAATAGACCACGCAATAAAGGTCGTGATTTTTTCGATCTGGTATTTTTGATGGGGAAAAACATATCGCCAAACTTTGCGTACCTAAATCAAAAAATTGGCGTCGATAATTGGGGTGAATTAAAATCCAAGCTCTTGAAGAAGTGCGAATCGCTAAACATGCAGGAAATGACTCTTGATGTTGCTCCTTTTTTATTTCTGGAAAAGCAACAACGCCAGGTGATGCTTTTTCCTGAATATTTAAAATTATATCAACCAATTGATTAACAGTATATTAAAATCCCGTCCTCATGATTAAACTGAATTGGATTACAATCGGAAAAGATGCTGAGGTTTAATACTCACAAGCCACAGTTGCTCCACACGCTGTACTCAACAGACGTCCAAACGGATTAACTAAAATACGGCGCACTCTATCCTGCCCAATTGGCTCTGATGACAAAATTGTAATCAACCGAACGTTTATCGTCAAGCTTAAACTAAAACAACTGCCCCAAACCAATACCAAAAGGAACAAACCCTAAATCATCCGTTTGTATTCCTGAAATAGGCCATGACAAGAAAAATTTGAAAGTCGTGTTGTTGTTTCCGATAAACCTGTATCCAATAATCGGATAAACGATATACGGCTGAGTTGTGTTTCCAAGAACTAAAATACCGCCTGCGCCAAGTTCTAAATAATTATTTCCATTACCAATATTGTAGGTTACTTTTTGTGGTGAGACAAAGTAACTGTCTCGACTTGTAAAATCGGTATTGGCCATAAACTGCCAAACTTTGCCTTCTAAACCTAAGCCTGCACCAATAGATGTAACCAACAAATTGCTGTTTTTTTCATTGCGCCAAATTCTTTCATAATCTATGGAAAGTAGCGTTCCGGAACCTAAATTTAAACTGAGTCCATTATTCGGTTTTGCGTCTTGCATTTGACCAAAAATAGATGGCGACAACAGAATCAATAAGCAAACGATTAGGTTGCTTATATTAATATGTTGCATCTGTAAATGTCTATTTGTCATAACTTAGATGTCAAATATACCCCAAAAATATCATTTTAGTAAGCACCTGAAGTGTTTGAGAGCGCCTAATCACGCTTTCCGCTGCACATCCAAAACCGTTGTTTTCGCATTACCTGTCAATGAGCCCCAATCGTCTAAATATTTTCATCATAGAGCTTTAGCACATCTAAATTGATTAATTAATGGTCTTTCAAAAAACAGGTATCAACTTATGAGTCTGCTCTAAAAAGTCCCTTTCTGCCAAAATCTTCCTTGTCGGTAGATTTTTGAATCCTCACTAACAGCTGGTTAGCTCCGGTTCAAAAATCCCCTCCGCGTCGATTTTGATTGAAACCATCCTTTTTAGAGTGGACTCACTTATTATCCCTTTAATTTTTAACTACTTTAAAAACAGTCTTATTGTTATTTTCAACGATTTCCACAAAGTAAAGCCCTGCAGCTCTTCCTTCGAGTGTAAGATCTATTTGATTTGTAGATGTGTAGGATTGACGGAATATTTCCTGACCGAGATAATTTCGTACAGTAACAGTTGTATTGGACATATTACCGTCTTTTACGATGTGAAATTGCCCACTGGTTGGGTTGGGATATAAGGAAAATTGACTACTGGCACTGTTTTCAACAACACTTAACATTGGCCCGACCAATCTAGCCATCCGATGCCTATGAATTCCGTCATAAGAATTAAAGTCCCCTCCAACGATTATTTTTTTATTGGGCAATATGTCTATGGAATAAGCTGTGCTAGGAAATTGAATACCTGTTCCCGGATCAAAATCTGCGTCTAATGTTCCATCTGTATTTATACTGGCAACGCCATTTATTGGGATGCCATTATATGAGGAAAACCTCCCCCCTGCTAATATTTTACCGTTGCTTTGAAGTTTGGTAAACAAAACTGCACGGTCAAATCCACTGCCGACATTAAAGTCCGTATCAATACTCCCGTTTGCATGTAATCGGGTAATTCCAACTACAGGCGTTCCATTGAAGTAAGTAAAGTCTCCACCAACAACTATTTTTCCATCGGGTTGAAGGGTTGAAGAGAAGGTAAACATATTAAAACCTGATCCCGGATCAAATCCGGCATCCAGACTTCCATCTGAATTTAATCGAGCTATCCTGTTTATGGGTGTTCCATTAAAGACGGTAAATGCCCCACATACAAGTATTTTCCCATCAGGCTGCAGCGTGGTGGACCAGACAAAAATATTAAACCCGGTTCCGGGGTTAAAGCTCCCATCCAGACTTCCATCTGCATTAAGTCTAGCAATCAAGTTTCTTGGTGTACCGTCAAAAGAGTTAAACCAGCCACCAACGATAATTTTTCCGTCATTTTGTAAGGCGATAGATCGCACCGTATTGTCTAAACCTGCACCAATATTGAAGCTCGAGTCCAAGCTGCCATCGGAATGCAAACGAGCTATATAATTTACAGGTGTATCATTAAAGGACGTGAAATCGCCCGCAACAAGAATTTTCCCGTCGGGTTGAAGTAAAATGTAATGAACAAAACTGTTAAAACCTGTTCCGGGATTAAAGCTTGTGTCAATTTCACCATCTTCTGTCAAGCGGGCTATTCTGTTTATTGGTTTGCCATTAAAGGATGTGAAAAATCCTCCTGCTATTATTTTTCCGTCCGGTTGAATCGCTGTGGTTCTGACCGTATTATTAAACCCTGAGTTTGGGGCAAAATCTGTATTTATGCTACCGTCTGCATTTAGCTTTACGATCGAATTTCTCTCTACACCATCAAACTTAGTAAAATTACCTCCTACGATAATTTTTCCATTTGGTTGAATTGCGACTGGTGAAACTGTATTATCAAATCCATTTCCCGGGTTAAAATTAGCATCAAGGCTGCCATTTATATTTAAGCGTGCGATTCTGTTTCTGCCAGTGTTGTTGAAGGAAGTAAACGTTCCACCAACAATGATTTTTCCATCGGGTTGAAGTGTGGTTGAGCTCACCCAGTTATTAAAACCTGTTCCTGGATTAAACCCAGAATCCAGACTACCATCTGAGTTTAGGCGAACCACTCTATTTCTTGATGTTCCATTATACGAAGTGAACGTCCCACCAGCGACTATTTTTCCGTCTGATTGAATTGCAGTGGAGTAAACCTCACTATTGAATCCAGCGCCCGGATTGAAGAAAACCGTGTCCAAACTTCCATCTGGGTTTAAACGTGCAATTCTATTTTTTTGTGAGCCATTAAAATCTGTAAAATCACCCCCAACAAGGATTTTCCCGTCCGGTTGAAGTGTGGTCGACCATACGATACCGTTAAAACCGGTACCAATGATAAAACTACCGTCCAGACTGCCGTTCGCATTTAGCCGAACAATTCGGTTTACCGTCGTTCCATTGAAAGAGGTAAACCAACCGCCTACGATAAACTTTCCATCCGGTTGAATCGCAATGGAAGTAACCCTATCGTTAAATCCGGCTCCCGGGTTAAAGGTCATATCCAAAGTTCCATTCGGGTTTAAAATTGCGATGCGATTTCGCACGTGGATGTTATAAAGCGTGAATTGACCCCCGATCATTATTCTGCCATCGGGCAGAATTGCGGTTGCCAAAACCCCATTGTTTAATGCAGTACCGGGATTGAAGTTTGGATCTAAACTGCCATCGACATTTAATCGTGCAATACTGTTTATGGCCGTACCATTAAAGCTGCTGAAATCACCACCAACAATGATTTTTCCATCGCTTTGAATTTCTGTAGAGTACACTCTGTCATCAAACCCAGAACCATCGCCAAAAGTGCCGTCATCAAAAGTGTTAAACGTGGGGTCATTGGCGCCAAATTGTGCAAATGAAACAATACTTGTGAAGAGGAGTGCAAGAGGAAAAAATTTACGCATGTCATTTTATTTTGAGCACGATTAACAAAAAAACGTATCGTTTGCAGTAAATAAAAACAGAGGAATTAAAGCGACATTCAAACCATTCTGAAGTATGTCTTATTAATGCACTAAGCTTAATTTACAACATTCTACATCAATACTAAACACGTAAACATTTACGGCATTACCATCGACGTAATGAATAACGCAAAATTATCTGAAATAGTACGATTAAGACAGATGAATTCGTTAAAGCTCGTAAAAATCACATTGCAAGCTACGCCTTATGTAATAATGAGAGAATTAATGCCTTCTCTTGTGTTTAAGGGGAGCGTACGTGCTCAAATTATGGGGCATCAAGAGTTGATCTTATTTTAATTCGATTCCAAACACATCTGCTTTACCAGCTTTTAGGAATGAATATCTGTCAAGTTTCACAACGTTGCTGATAATATTGATTTTTTGGACATACTGTAAATGTATGTTCAATTTTTGACACAAACGCCATATATGTTCAAATTTTAGCCAAGAATGAACATCACAAACCTCAACTTGCAAAAATGAACACCATTCGCGTATCTGTCCATTTTTTTAGATTTTCTGAACATTGTCGTCACTACTTGTTCTGGCAAACGAATTCTTGAGTCCACTCTAAAAAGGAAGGTTTTGGCAGAAAGGGACTTTTTAGAGTGAACTCAATGTTTTATTCGTGAACATTGGTGTAATTCGTGGCAATACAAATGCGTGTTCTTAGCGACGCCACGAAGTTTTATTTTTTAGCCACGAATGAACACTAATACACACGAATGTT
>REDE01000056.1 GCA_007693635.1 Flavobacteriales bacterium
TTTTCGGCGAAGGCATAACCAATACATGGAGTTATGTCGGGAACTAGTGATCATATTTTTCGGGAGAATGTAGCGCCGGTGTTTGAGGCCTTTGTACGGGAAGTGTTGGGGATTCGTCCGATTACCTCCGAGGAGGTGGAGTTGCCACTGCCGAAGACGAGCGAGCGCAAGCCGGACTACCTGCGCAAGGTGCTGCTTCCGGGTGAGCAGGAGCCAGTGATTTTACATATCGAGTTTGAGCACAAGGCGAGTTCGATGATGCCGTATCGCATGTTGGAGTACAATGCGCTAATTCGGCGCAAACTTGAGCTGGATGTTCGGCAGTATGTGGTTTTGCTGTCGGGCAGCGGCGATTCTATGCTTACCGAGATAAACGAAAAAGATCTGATCTTTCGTTATTCAATGGTGCGTATGCAGCATGTTAAGTTTGAGGCTTTGATAGACTCGGGAATTCCGGAGCTTATCGTATCTGCGTGCTAGCCGATTTCAAGCGAAAAGACGCAAAAGGCTTTATTCGACGTATTCTGGTCACGTTACGTAAACAAGTACCAGATGCGCGAGACCTACAAAAATACTTGACACAATTGGAAGTTTTGTCTGATATTAGGAACTATAATAGTCTTGTAATCAAGGAGATTGAGGATATGCCATATACATACGATATAAAAAGAGACGGGCGATTTAAGCAGGGTCTTGAGTATGGAGCAAACCGTAAACAATTGCAGATTGCACGTGAGAGTCTAAAGAATGGTGGCACACCGGAGTTTACCGCAAGAATTACAGGATTTCCGCTCAAAAAAATTAAAGAGATACAGGCTCAACTCGAGTCGGAGAATCCCTCTTCTCAAAATGATTAATAGGTAATCCGGCGTTCGGCGCGTAAGGTGAGCCGTGCCAGCGCCGACATGAATCCCATGAATCCAAAACACAGAACAGATTTTTTCAGGTGATATGGATAGAAAGTTTTTGAATTTAACCGACTCACTTTTTGTAATGCCCAATTTCTTTACGGGTGCTGCAACGGTTCTAAATTTAGCAGGAAATTTTTACGGTTATAAGGATTCTGATACTGGCGCAGAGGCTGATGAAAGTGCTATTGAGGGTGATTTCAACGTAATTGGTCAAGATATTGCTGATGCCATTGAGGGAACTAGTGATGATTTCGAAAAATTACTGTGAGTTTTGTGTACGTGTTGAAAGGAATCGGCAGGTTTTGACTCTATATAGGTAAAGCCTTCGTTGTTGCGCGGTTGTACTATGTGGGTTTTGTACTCCTCCGTTAATTACGGGTTCTTTTTGTGTCAGGTGCGTACATTCTGTCAAAAAAATGACAAATATAATATTTTAAATGAACTTTCCGTTTCGTATTATACGTTTAGGTTATATAAATAAGCGTTGTCAACTATACACCATCGTAAAAGAAACGTCAGAATTGACGGAAGCGTCCAAGTTTATACGAAATCCTAAGAATGCTAAAAGTGATGATTTTGACTCACTCAAAACGCGCCTTGAAAACATTAAAACACGGCATGGCGCAAGGAAATCCTTCTTTAAACCTGAAGGGAAAGATGACGGTCTGGTATTTGCACTTCATGCAGGCAAAAAAGTACAAGGCTACCTAACGCTAAATGACTTACGTTGGTATTGTATCAGATTAAGCGAACGGTGTGTTATCTTGGGCAATGGTGGCATCAAACACGTTGGTAAGACGCAAGAAGATGTCTTTTTGAAAGAGAAAGAAGGGGATATGAGATTTGTTGACCGTGTAATTGAGATGGCTCAAAAAAATGAAGAACTTATTGAGGATAGTTTTGGAAACCTTCAAGGTGACTTAAACTTTTCTGCTGAACGAATTGAAAACTATGGATTTTAATAAAGAACTGAACGATCAAATATGGGAAGAGTTTAGTGCTCCTTCCACAACGGATACGTATTTTATCGGTAAGCAGATGGATATAGCTGCCCAAATTGATACCTGTCTGAAAGAAAAAGGCTGGACACAGAAACATTTGGCAGAGCTGGCTGGTTTGAAACCAAGTCAGCTTTCAAAAATTCTGAGTGGTAATGCAAATCCGACGTTACGCACCATAACCAACATCGAAGAAGCACTTGAATGCGATGTTATTGTATGCCCCGAGTTTTATGAAGAGTCTTTGGTTGACAATGGTTGGTTTCGACCAGGCCAAAGAATATCATTAGCGGCAAACAATTATCGAAAGTACACAATAACAGATGAGGAGCAAATCCATGTAGGTAACACATGGGGGACTCCAATGAGTATCAATAGTCAGCAATATGAGAAGGCTTCGAGTGCATCACATTATAAACTAACAGTATGAAATGGCGATGAAAGGTGAACTTGAATTTGCAATCGATTCATTTAAAATCGATCGTTTTGCCAGCAATAATCCAAAATCAACCGTTCGAAAAGAACGGCTGAACTTTCAGATTCAGCACTTATTCAAGATAGACGCTGTATCACATATTGTTCAGGTTGGTTTTCGGGTTCAGGTAATGGAGAGTAAGCAAAGCAAGCATGAAATTGCTGCAATTGAGACCATTACGTCATTTAAGATTAAGGGTATCTCGTCTGAAAACTTTGAAAACATACCCGAACACCTGCTGGTTACCTTTTTAAGCATTGCTTACTCTACAACCCGTGGGGCTCTAATTGCTAAATCACAAGGTACCGTTGTGGGAGAGGTTCCGCTACCGCTCATCAATCCATCCGAAGTTATTCGTCGTATGAAAGAATCACAAGTTTTGGCTGATTCTAACTGATTGCAATAGTAGAGTTTCTCGAATGGATAATCCCATCCGTTTCTTTTTTTTCTTTTGCATTTTGAGTTTATTAGTGCTAATATTTTAGTAATAAAAGAGTGAATGACATATTAAAAACTCATATTTTGGTATTAATATGATCGGCTTTCCGTTTAAGTCCCCACCCGAAATCATGCGGGAACTGGCAGAACGTGTGAAAACACGTAGAATTCAGCTTACTATATCGCAGCGCGAACTGGCTGAACGGTCCGGAGTGAGTTTTGGCAGTGTGAAACGATTCGAGCAAACGGGTGAAATATCCCTGAAACATCTCCTGTATATCTCCATTGTTCTTCGTGCAACCGACGATTTCGACGAGCTGTTTAAGGAAATGGAATATACCAGTATTGACGAGCTCATCCGTCGCAAGGAAACCGTCGCTACCAAAAGAACCCGAGTGCGTAAACATGAATCGTGATGATCATGCCAAGAATTTCTCATTCATTCGCAAAGGGGGTGAGTGGTTCTTGGTTCAAATTGAACTGTAATTGAGTAAATCGGGAAAAGTTCTCTTAAAACTTTCTTCTATCTCAGTTGCTTTAGCACTTACATTTCCTACACGATTATTAACAAGTAAATAACAACTAATTTCGTCGTATTTGAAATGCGTAAAGGTTTGGTTTCCAACATATCGAGTCAAGTAAGATGAATAGATTCGATATCTCTGATTTACGTTTAATGGTTCTACCCTGTTGGTAGTGGTATCAAAAGATCTAGTGGATGTTAATGCTATAGATGAGTCAGGCGATTTTTCAATTAACATTGAAAAGACTGAACCAACAGTATATAGTATATTCCGGGCGTCTCCGACATTTGTGATGACAGAATAGCGGTCTTTTCGCTTCTTACAGTGTTTAGGATAGAATTTTATTGCAAATGTATCAGTTTTGAAATATTCTGCTCTAATCACATACTTGAGCTTATTTTTTCTAGATCGAAACGTATAGATTAGCGTGAACAAGTGGTCAGAACCATCACGGCATCTGTCTTTTTGAACGAACGTTAACGCATAGCTTTTCAAGACTAGGGAATAATAATCGTTTTCTTTTCTTTTGCCTGTTTGGTTGTGCGATCAGATTTAGGCAGGTCAGCTATTTCACGGGTGATTTTCAAGCTAAATAAGTCTACGGGCTTTACCTCGTCCATAGGCTTCCAGTTCAGGCGTACACTTTTGGGCTTTATTTTTTTTAACGTAGTTGGCATCACAATGATTGTTTTGGCTTGAGTATCATACTATATACTAATCAAATTTCGTCTTAGTTTCAATAAGCCACACTCCTCAATGAGTAATTGAAATCGATGTATTGTAAACCTGCGTGAAGCCACCTCTCCATGTAATTTCAGGGGATTTGCTTTACCTTTAGCCATGATGAAAAAAATGGCTTTTATGGGTGTGCTGGCCGGCTTGATGCTCGTGCTCACGCTGGCGCTTGCCGAGGTGGCGGTGCGGGTGTTCTTCCCGCAGTTGAATCCCGCTACCCAACTGGTTTTTTACAGTGCTAACGAGTGGAATGTGCCGCTGGGCTGGCCGGGAGCAACGTATCGGCACCGGCATAATGCGGGCGATTTCGACGTTACGGTGACGTTTAATGAACTCGGACTGCGCGATGTGGCCGATGTTCGCCGGGCCGGCGCGGGCGACTGGCTCTATGTGGGCGATTCCTTCGGATTCGGTTTCGGGGTGGAGGAGCATGAGCGGGCCTCTTCCCGGCTGGATAGTCTGCTGCCGGGCGTGCGGGTGTTCAACCTGAGCTCTCCCACGCACATTGAGGGGTATGGTCGACTTTTGCAGTATGCCCGGGACCTGGGGGTCAGCGATTCGGCGGGGGTGATCCTGCAGGTGTTCACGGGCAATGATCTGTTTGATTTCGAGCAGGTGGTTGAGGGGCATACGCCGTTCACGAGCAGGCTCGATCGCCTGAAATTCCGCGTGAGTACCCGGTCGGCGTTGTATCAGGCGGTGCGGTATGTGGTGTGGAATCTGCCGGGACTGGGGGATCGTATGGCGGCGAGTCGGGCAACGGGCGCTGTTGAGGGCTTTACGGTGCGTTTTGATGAGACGGTGATTGCTTCGTCGGCCCGTATGACGGAGCGGGTGCTTGCGGGTCGAACCGGGGATGTGCTGGTTGTGGTGGCTCCGCCGAAGAGCCTGTGGTTTGGTTCTCAGCAGCAGGAGTGGCAGCGTATTCATCGCGCGTATGTGCAGGCGGTGCGGGAGAAGGGGTTGCCTGTGCTGGATCTGGCTGATGTGGTTGGTGCGGAGGATTATTTCCCGGTTGACGGGCACTGGAATGCCGGCGGGAATGCGCGGGTTGCCGAGGCGTTATTTCGGCTCATTGGGGAGTGAGGGCATTGGAACAGCGGGTTGGTAAGGCTGTGGCTGGTATTTTGGGACGGTGATGTCGCTTTAGCATTACGTTGCTAAAGCGACAATAAAACACATAAAATGCATTTTATATGCTAAATTTGTAAATCATTTACATTAATTTAGCAAAAATGTGTTACTTATACTATATTTGCGTATGAATACAAAGAAGAGCCCCATATGTTAATTCGTTTTAGTGTAGAAAACTTTGGCTCAATCAAAGACAAGCAAATATTGTCTTTTGAAGCCGATAGTTCAAATCATCTTGAAGATAGTTACGTCGTTAATATAAACGGTTTAAGATTATTGAAGGTCGCGCTCATATATGGTGCCAATGCATCGGGGAAAACAACTGTTTTGAAAGCGATGGATTTCCTGAGGACACTGGTACTCGAGCCATCTGTAAAAAAAACGGATGAGTTAGATTTTAAGCCCTTTCTGTTTGATGATTATACTCCCAACCAACACTCAGTCATGAGTCTTGATTTTGTGGCTAACAGTGTGAAATACAGTTATGAAGTCGAATTTTTTCGAAAAGCAATCGTTCGTGAAGTGTTGCATTTTTATAACCCGAATAAAGCGATCGTTTTTCAGAGAAGTACAGATGTTACAAACCAACTTACTGAAATTAAGTTTGGAAGTAAGATAAAGGTCAGCAAAAATGTTGAGAACAATCTGGAAGCGAATACACTCTGGAATAACACGGTTCTAGGTGGCTTTTTAAAAACGAATGCCGATTTAAAAGAATTAAAGGAAGTCCTTGACTGGTTCAAGAGCTATTTAAAGCCTTTAATCTACACTCGAACTCAGTTGGAAGGATTTGTGACAACAAAAATCGAAAAAGGGGAGTTGGGAAAAAGTGATGTCATCAATATTCTGAAAAAGGCTGATTTAAACATTTCGGATATCCACATTCAGGAAGAAGAAAAAGATATGCCTGATAGTGTTCTTGAATACTTGAAATTTCGGTTGAAAGACTCTCCGAATGATTTGAAGAGAATTGAAGAGCAAAGTCGTTTTACATCAAAAACTATAGAGTTTGAGCATACGGTACACAAAACTAGATACTCGCTACCTATCGAAATGGAATCTGAAGGAACTAGAAGGTTTTATAGTTTTGCCGGTCTCCTTGCACTGTTGATGAAAAATCCTGCGGCATTTCCTATAGATGAGTTAGAGTCTTCATTACATCCTGATTTATACATTCATTTTGTTCTTTCTTTTTTAATGAATACTGAACAATCTCAGCTCATTGCCACGACACACAATAGAGAGATTCTTGACAATAAAGATTTATTCAGAAACGATGCCATTTGGTTTACCGATAAAAACGAAGACTGTGCTACAGAGCTTTACTCCTTAGCCGACTTCGATAGTTCGGTGATTCGAAACACAACCAATGTTCTAAATGCCTATAAGAGTGGCAAATTAAGTGCAACACCAAACCTGAGTGACTATTTCATTGAATTGGATGTATGAGTAGATACAAGGTTCACAGAAAACCGCGTCCAACATTTGCTTTTGTTGTAGATGGCGAAACCGAGATATGGTATTTGCAAATGTTGAAACGTAACGAGAGAAGTTTGAACGTCAATGTTAAACCTGAAATTCCTCAAAAGAAGAGCATAGGAGATCAGTTTAAATTAGTTGTAGATCTTTCTGGCCGAGAATATGTAAAGATTTTCTGGATAGTTGATTTAGATACGGTAATTAAGGAATCTCGAGAAGCGAAAGATGGCAAGAAAACGCCGATGCAGGAGTTTGTTGAATTCAGACAAATTATTGACCGTGAGTATCACAATGTATCGGTGATAGTGAATAATCCTTGTCTGGAGTTTTGGTTTTTACTTCATTTTGATCATGCTAACACGTATTTCACATCCTGCGCGAATGTAGAATCGGCACTAAAGAAATGTCTGGCTGGCTACCAAAAATCGAGAACCTATTTCACTAAACAGGATAACGATATCTATTTAAGACTGAAGCCACATTTAAATACTGCTATGAGAAAGGCAGTTGGCATCGGAGAATTTGATGGTGATAATAAAAACAAAGCCATCAGTGAAATGTATCGTCTTTTTATGACGGATGAGTTTAAGGATGCGCTGACAAGTGTCTCAACCGTGAAAGTTTAGGGATATATAACTACATTGGGTTATAGTTACGTTATACGTTGACCGTCACCATCCGAAACCCATCCCATCCCTATGTTTGAAGTATTTGAATCGGGCTCCAAAATCAGCAAGAAGGATTACAAGTCCCGCCTGCCCGAGCTCCGCGCCGAGCTGCTGAAAACACAGTTCGAGCTGCAGAAGGAGGGCATCCCGGTGCTGATTATCGTGGCCGGGGCCGAGGGCGCAGGTAAGGGTGAGGTGGTGAATCAGCTGAATTCCTGGATGGATACGCGTCATATCGAGACTTCCGTTTTTACCAGGGAAAGCGATGAGGAGGCGGCAAGGCCGTTTTTCTGGCGATTTTGGCGCAAACTACCCCAGGGCGAACAAGTGGGCGTGTTTTTCGGGTCCTGGTACACACGTCCTATCACCCGCCACGTGTACGGGGAGATGTCTGCCGATGG
>REDE01000093.1 GCA_007693635.1 Flavobacteriales bacterium
AGCAGAGAAAGGGTATTTCCGATTGATGAATGCATTGGAACAATTGGAACATTTGCTTCCTAATGACGCCCCTAGCGAAAAAATCCTCGCGGATGTTTGGGAAAGTCGATTCCTCAAAGCGATGAACGACGATTTTAATGCCCCTATTTTAATCGCTGAGCTTTTTGATTTTTCTAAAGAGGTGCAACGTCTTTCTAGGGGAGAGTTGGGCGTCGACTCAGATAATCTCGATAAGCTAAAGACATTTATCAATTCTTTCGTCTTTGATGTTTTGGGACTTCGTGATATTCGCAGTGTCCATTCAGCCAACACGGTTGCATTGGACGCCGCCTTGGAGGTTTTGATTGAACTTCGAAATCAGGCGCGCAATGATAAAAATTGGGCCTTGAGTGACGCAATTCGTGACCGTCTCAAGGAGAAGGGAATTGAGTTGAAGGATGGTAAAGAAGGTACAACCTATAGTTTGAAACCATAATGCTTCGTCTACTAGGTTTTATTCTCATACTCCCAGTTCGCTTATACCAAATATTTTTGTCGCCATTGCTGCCAAATTCTTGTCGGCATAACCCCACTTGCTCACAATACGCTATTGAGGCCATCCAAGTATGGGGACCTTTTAAGGGCTTGTGGCTAGCGGTTCGGCGTCTATCAAAATGTCATCCTTGGGGTACGCACGGTGATGACCCGGTTCCGAGGCGATAGGGGTAGAGTTTCTAAACTTTCTCAATCGAGGGGAGCCGTCTCTTCAAACACTATCCCGTAAGTTTTTAGCTTTGCGAGCATGGGTTCGTACACATCTTTCATGACGGGCAAAACCACCCCGCGACGAGTAATGACTCCATCGAGAATAAGTTCCGCAGCTACGCCTAGGGGCAATCCTACGGTGTCTGACATTGCCGTGTCATTGGCCGATTTACCTTCATAGGACATATAAGAATGAATAAACTTCTCCGAATCACCCGGCATTTTGTATCCAACTTTATGAAACATTACGATCATGTCTCGCTGCTCTGGCTGCATGGTCCATTTTTTCATTAAGATGTGCTCTAAAATCTGAGCCGGGGTAGCTCGCTGTAATTCAATAGGCTCATGAGAAAATAGTTCAAGCCACTCCAGTTTCTCCATAATGTCGGAGTCTTGAGGGATATTGAGGTAGTGCATGAGTTTGAGTTCAACACTATCGCTTTGATGAAATGCTAAGAATAAATTCACAAATTCACGGTGGGTAAGCGATCCGTCATTATAGATTTCGTAGCTGTCATCGGTCATGCCTAATTTCACAAATATATCCCAGGCTCTACAAAATCCGGGTCTGCGAAATGTTCCCCGAAAAATGGTTGGAATATCTTCAAGTCCGTACGCTGAGCGGTATTTAAGCGAGTCGCGATTTGGGTACCCCTCAAATCGACCGAGTTTGGGTAGTTGGACAATTTCCGTGCGACGAAAGAGTTTGTGGTAAGGTATGTATTTGTATTTTCCTTCTTGACGAAACTTTACTGCCCCACCGGCGCCGGCCAAAACTACATTTCGAGGATTCCAACTAAAAAAATAGTTCCAAGGATTGTCATCGCTACATCCAGGCGCGGGAAGTCCTCCGGTAAATGATTCAAAGCAGGTGATTTCTGCACCTTGCTCCCGAAGTCGATCCAGTAGCTCCATAGCAGATAGGTGATCAATCCCAGGGTCGACGCCCATTTCGTTGAGAAATAGCAAATCTTTCTTTATGGCTTCATCGTTGAGTTCCATCATTTCTTTGGAAATATAGGAAGCCGTAAGCATGTGGCGCCCAACTTCTAAACACACCTTAGCGATGGATATGTGCAAGTGTGCCGGAAGCATAGATACGATGAGGTCTGCGGAGGTGACGAGTTCATGCAGAAGCGATTCTTGACTTAAGTCAAAAACAAGGCTTCGGGTATGCTTGTTGTTTTTCGCTTTTCGTTGCAGAAGATCGGCATCGCGGTCAGCTAAGGTTAAGATCCAGTTTTTTTCTTCTGCTAAATCTTGAATATACTGAATAAACCTAGTAGCTGAACGACCGGCTCCGAAAAGTACAATATGTTTGGGCATGGAAAATACACTTGTTGTTGGTAAATAAATACAAAGGCGAAGGTATAAAAGAACTTTGATTGCTTACCAAATAGTATTTTTGTCCAATGAAGAAGTATAGCAGTTTGATTTGCTTTATTTTGGTGAATTTCCTCCACGCACAAGTCCGTGAAGTACTCCTTTTTTCGGAGAGTAATTTTGCGTATGGATCAACCGAGGCACAGGTTTTATTGATTCGTCCATTTCCTAATGAAGGCGGCTGGGTTAATCTGCTGTGGAAAAACGACACCATTTCTAAATGGATTCCCGCGGGTTCGGAGTCAATGTCGTACGAGGTGAAAGAAGGAAACAGAGGCAATGTCGGAGTATGGTTTCGAGCCAGTGGTAAACCTAGTGCTAAAGACCCTTTTGTGGTTGGGTTTATGCCTGCAGATCGGTGGGTTAAATCTCCGGAGACTCCAGTGGCAACTGATGATCTAATTGCAGCAGTAGTGAATGATCAAGTGAATGATGAAGAAAACGTCCCGGCTGTAGAATCGATGACCGACTCTGCAAGTTTGGAGTTGGAAGTGGTAAAGGGCTCCGATGATGAATTGGCGATTATTGATTCAGTGGTTGTATTAAAGGTTGTTGAGGACACGGTGAAACCTGTATCAATCGACATAGACACCTTAGATATTTGGGGTAGGGTGGAGCTGGTTGCTTTTGAATTTGATCGTATGCGTATTCTGAGAGAGTATATTAAGGATTCTGGTTGCAAGAAGCAAGATATTAGCCGAGCTTTGAGTGTTTTACGATACGACCCATCGCGTTTGGAATTGTTGAAGTTTTTAGCGGAGGTTTGCCCAGATGAACTGCGGCCTAACCTGCCACAGTGGGGCGAGGAGTATTTTGTTTATCCACAATTTCGTTCACAAGTAATTCGTTTATTATGATTTGGTTACGTATAGGTTTGTTGTTTGGTGTATTGGCAATTATACTAGGTGCATTAGGTGCTCATGCTTTGAAAGATATTTTGGATGAAAATGCCTTGGAGTCTTTCAATACAGCTGTTCGTTACCAAACTTATCAAGCATTTGCTTTGCTTTTTTTGGGTCTCTATTCGCTTTATTTTCAAAAATCAGTAAATTTGATAGGAGTGTTATTGACGATCGGAACGCTAATGTTTAGCGGATCTATTTACGCCTTGGTCGCCTTTCGATATTTAGAAATGCCGTATCGTTTTTTTGGTCCAATTACCCCGTTGGGTGGTTTAGTGATAATTGCAGGTTGGGGGAGTTGGTTTGTGCAGACCTTTCAAACTAAAGTTGCAACGAAATAATGAGTTTAAATTTGTTTTCTAGGAGTGTATTTAGTGGTTTTTTTGCCGTAGATTTTCTCAACTGTTGAAATTTAGTGCAAAAGAACATGCTTTAAGTCACTTGAGTTTTAAAATTCCATACTTACTTTTGCCGCAAGTTCAATACAATTAAAAAATCCAATGAACGAATCTAAAAATACCTATCTTGAGCAAATTGGAATTCTAGGAGCCAAGGCTCACTGGAATCTTAGTCCGGAAGCACTCTCCGCCGCTGCGGTGGAAAAAGGAATGGCGCAAATCGTCGATACCGGGGCTATTTCAGTACATACCGGAGAATTTACCGGACGCTCGCCTAAAGACCGTTTTATTGTAGAAGATGCATTGACGAATGATCAGGTTTGGTGGGGCGATATCAACGTTGGTTTCTCCGCCGATAAATTTGATCAATTGCAAGAAAAAATGGTCGCTTATCTTTCGGGCAAGGAACTATATGTGCGCGATGCGTACGTCTGTGCTCACCCGGAATACCGCCTAAATGTCCGCGTAATCAACGAATATCCTTGGAGCAATCAATTTGCTTACAATATGTTTTTGCGCCCAGAAGAAAGTGAATTAGCCGATTTTCAAAATGATTGGTTGGTGATCAACGCTCCGGAATTTAAAGCCGATCCTTCGGTTGACGGAACGCGCCAGCATAACTTCGCGATCCTTAGCTTTTCCAAAAAAACCATTTTAATTGGTGGAACCGGCTATACCGGTGAAATTAAAAAAGGTATTTTCTCAGCCTTGAATTTCATACTTCCCACAGAAAAGAATGTTCTACCAATGCACTGCTCTGCAAACGTTGGTGAAGCGGGTGATACCGCCCTTTTCTTCGGTCTTTCAGGAACAGGAAAAACAACCCTTTCGGCTGATCCAAACCGCCGACTTATTGGTGACGATGAGCACGGATGGACACCCGATAACGCGATTTTCAACTTTGAAGGCGGATGCTACGCGAAAGTTATCGACCTTAGTGAAGAAAAAGAACCGGATATCTTCCGCGCTATTAAGCCCGGAGCGATTTTGGAAAATATCGTATTTAAAGAGGGTACCAACGAAGTTGACTACAAACGATCGGATATTACCGAAAATACTCGTGTAAGTTATCCGATTCACCATATCGATAATATTCAAGTACCTTCAATGGGCAAAAACCCTAAGAATGTATTTTTCCTAACTTGTGATGCTTACGGGGTTATTCCTCCGATTTCTAAGCTCACTCCCGGACAGGCAGCTTTCCACTTTATCTCTGGTTATACCGCAAAGGTTGCCGGAACTGAAGCGGGAATTACCGAGCCGGTTACTGCTTTTTCCGCCTGCTTTGGCGCGCCTTTTATGCCGCTTCACCCAACGCGCTATGCGGAAATGTTGAGTAGCAAAATGAAGGAGGTTGGCACCAACGTATGGTTGGTAAACACCGGATGGTCGGGTGGACCTTACGGTATTGGTAGCCGAATGAGCTTGAAATATACGCGCGCCATGATTACCGCTATTTTGAACGGTGATATGGATAATGCCGAATTTAAAGCTCATAAAGTCTTTGGTGTACACGTTCCACAATCTTGTCCTAATGTTCCCGATGAGGTTTTGAATCCTCGCAATACTTGGGCTAATAAGGAAGAGTACGATCGCGTTGCCGACGAATTAGCCGCGAAATTCAACCGAAATTTCGATAAGTTTGCCTCGCAAGCTAGTCAGGAAATCCTCGATGGAGCCCCCAAGGCTGCATCGGCAGCGAAGGCATAAGTAACTTTAACGACCGGTTTACGCCGGTCGTTTTTTTTGCGCTAATCGGTAGAGCTTTTTTTTATACAATTGAAGCAGAACCACTTCGTGACCTTGCTTTAGCCCTTTCGTGGTTTTTTTCGATTTAATACAAAAAACCAAACATCCAAAGCGGAATTTTATTGCTTTGCCCTATTTCAATCCCGTCAACAGCGAGGTAAGCTTCACCAACGCCACTTATTTGAGCTGCGTTTTTGTTTGGACCACCCACCTCAAAGGTGTGTTTGTTATTTACAAGAAAATCTGCGTATCGACTGCTGAGTACCTCATGTTTTACCGATACTTGATTCAGGAAAAAGGTTTCTCTAATGTTACCCGCATTTGGCTTATCGGTAAAAAGATAACTTAGGTTGGTGTTCTGTAGATAGACTTTTTCAGGCTTTTGTAAAAAACTGTTTCCATGCGCATCCGTTTTGAGTAAGTGTAATACTTGTGCTCGATGTAGTATATCGAGCATTTTCAAAATCGTATTGCGCGATACGTGCAGTGCTTCAGCTAACTTGCTCACGTTAGGTTTGTAAGGAACAGATTGACTTATAAGAAAGAGCAACTTTTTTAAATTTCGGACAGTACTGTGGTTGATATCTTCATAGGCCATAATATCTACCTCAATGATTAAGTTACTCACTTCCATTAGCTTCTGCGAGTAGGACTTTGATCCATCATTGAAGAAAGGATAGTACCCGGATTTTAAATAGGAATTAAAATCTGCTTTGAGATTAACTTGGATAATTAGCTCCTCAGCAATTTCGGAATGTTCATTTATCAACTGAGGTAATTCAATAGGAGGGAAGTTTTTACTCAGTGTTAAATTCAAAAATTCACGAAAGGATAGGCCATATAAATGATACACGACCGAACGTCTTGAAAGGTCGGCTTTTCCTTTGGAGATTTCTAAGATAGAAGAACCTGTCGCCACTATCTGTACATCGTTAAAGGCATCATACGCATTTTTTAAATCAATAGACCAGTGCAGGTATTTATGAACTTCATCTACATAAAAATGACGATAGCCTTGATCGTAAAGCGATTCAATTGTAGTGATGAGACGATTGCTTTCAAAATATAGATGGTCTAATGTGAGATATATTGCTTTTTGTTGCGATTGTTTCATGCGTTGCAACATAAGCGTTGTTTTTCCTGAACCTCTATGACCTAATAAAACAATAAGTCTTTGCTCCCAATCGATATCTTCCATCAAGTATCGTTCAAAGCTATGTCTGAGTTGTGAAATCTTTCTGTTTGAATACGTGATGAGTGTTTCCATTATTGCTTTTTTAAAAAAACAAAATTACAAAATGTTTTTCGTATAAAACAAAAATTCATGAATAAATGCAAAATCAAGACTAATTCAATGTGATTTATACAACTTAGTATTTATTAGAAATTACGGCAATTGATGGGTACAAGGATTATGACACTATTTCAGTAGTTGTAAAAAGCAACTATATAAAATCGCTAAGTCCAAATCCGGCAAATCAAAACTTAAATGTGGAATATGTTGTGGATGAGGATACTGGTTTTGCTATTTCGATAATGAATAATTCGGGTGTTACTATAATTTCACAAGACTTAACTTTGCAGAAAGGTGTAATCAACATCTCGATTCAAAATTTAATTTCGGGTAATTATTACTGCCGAATTACTCACTACGGACAAATCATCGACAGTAAGTCATTTATAAAACTTTAGTTATGAAGAATTTTACAGTGTATTTCGGATTTTTAGTTTTTATGCCCATTATGGTTTTCGCCCAATGGTCTCAAAGCCCTACTCCGAACCAGTCGAGACTTACGCACGTTTTTTTCTTAAACGATTCCATCGGCCATTGTGGTGATCCTTATGCTGCTTTTGCAACATCCGATGGAGGTTTGACCTGGCAGGTGGACACCAGTGCTTATGCAAATTTTAAAAATGCTGTTTTCACCGACCATCTAAATGGTTTTGCCATAAGTGATGATAATCTTTTTCAAAGTAATGATGGTGGTGTTACTTGGGTGAATATTTCTGATTCATTGGAGATTTCAGAATTTTTTAATTTGACGACAAAAAACGGTTTTATAATCGTTAATGGATTTAAAAATAATTCAGGCTTTTTTTGGTATGTTTCGGTTAATAACGGTCAGAGTTGGGAAATGCGGAATCAGCACCCATCGAGAAATCCTCTTGTTAGTTTTGTCCTTGATGAAAATCACTTTTTTCTATCGGATTCACACAATAGAATATTAGCAACCTCAAGCGATGGAGGTTTTACTTGGAATTCTACAAGTATAGGAGCTGGAGGTGTTCACCGATTTATCACTTCAATTTTCTTTATTTCGCCTGATACCGGTTTTGTAGGCATTGATGGTCATTATGGCGGTGGGCATATCGAAAGATCTATAAATGGCATTTATGGTTTTGGTTTACCTCCTAATATTGTCCCTAATATTACCCATCCCGTTTATTTTGTAAATGGTTATAATGATGTGGTTTGCGGAGGTGGCGGAGACGGGAATTTTTATTG
>REDE01000129.1 GCA_007693635.1 Flavobacteriales bacterium
ATGAACCAGGGAGCGATGTTAAATCATCGCTCCTAATTTTTCTCGGTCAGTAATGATTATAAAAGTTGGATATTGAAAGTAAAAAGGCACTTTAAACTTTACGCACAACCAAATACGCTATTTTTTAAAATATGTCTTGTCTTCCAGCACCTTCAGGCAGCACTTTCTAGGAGTGCGAAAATGATAACCCTCGATTTTTTTACTCCCAGCGTAGGCTTTCCATCAGTATTTCTACCTGCTTGTGCATATATTCATTTACAGGCCTAAGGGAGTCTTCATTGGGAGCAGCGTTAAAGTATACCACTCCTCGAATAAAGTGATTTGATGAATCGGTTAGGTAAAACTGCGTGGCCGTTGCTGCGTTTCCGAATACATTGTATAGTGTTCCGTAAACCTGATCATCTGGGTTGATGAAGAGTTTCTCTTTTATGCCGTCGGCTTTTACAGTATGACGAAAGGCTAAGTTGTGCGCATCGTTGATTAATGATTCAAGGTTGTCGTCTTCAACTTTTAGATAAGTGAGTTGAATCATTGACTTAAAATAGGGGAAATGAATATCGTACCAACACTTTTCTCTTTTGGGTTGAATGCGTGTCATTATGTGGTGATGAAAAGTAAAGGGGCAGTCCTCTGATGCAAAGGTTGCGAATGTATCGGGTGGAAGCTCTATTCTGTAATAGCCAACTGGTTTGGGTATGCTTTCCGACGTGCAACTTTCAATTGCCAATAATACGAGGATAGATAAGGCTAGTCCACCTAAACGACCTATAAATCGACTATATTTAATCATCATTGGGCGTGCGAATTACTTTGATTCGGTTTATACGACGGTCTTCCATTTCTTCGATTATAAAGCGAATGTTTTGAAATACCATTTCCTGATTTTTTTCGGGCAATTCTCCAGTTCGTTCAATGAAAAATCCGGCAAGGGTGTCGCTGTCCCCTTTTGCGTTTTCAAAACTTTCAGTGTCTTCTATGCGCAAGTATTTGAGGAAATCATTGATGGAAATCTTTCCCTCAAAAATATAGGTTTGCTCGTCAATTACTTGGACGCCAGATTCTTCTAGGTCGAATTCATCGTTGATTTCGCCCACTACTTCCTCGATGATGTCCTCCAATGTGATTAATCCTGAGGTTCCTCCAAATTCGTCGACAACGATTGCGAGGTGGACTTTCCGACTTCGGAATTCCTGAAGGAGGTCATCAATTTTTTTACTTTCTGGAACGAAGAATGCTTTGCGAATAAGGTTTTGCCAGTGAAAATCAGGTGTGTTTTCAATGTGCGCTAAAAGGTCTTTGATGTAAAGGATTCCAATAATTTCATCGAGATTTTCCTTGTAAACAGGCAGTCGAGAGTAACCCGCTTCTCTAATCGTTTCCAGAACCTCGGTGAAGTTGGAGTCCTGAGCGATGGCTATCATATCAACTCGAGGAGTCATCACTTGTCTGGCCGAGGTATTACCAAACATTACAATATCTACCAACATTTGATTTTGCTTAACTTGATCGTCGGTTCCTGCTAGCTCAAGCGCTTGTGATAAATCGTCAACGGATATGGCTTGGTTTTTTGTGCGGTCTTTAAAAAGCTGAGTGGTTTTTGCCAACAATCGACTAATTGGAAGCAAAACAATATAGAGGGGGTACATTCCAGCGACTACTTTGCCGATGAATTTACGTGGATTTCTACTTGCGTAAATCTTTGGTAAGACTTCCCCAAACAGAAGAAGGATAAAGGTGATTCCTATTATTTGGTAAAGATATCCCAAGAGAGGGTTTTCGCTAAAATCAAAAATGCTTTCTGAGATAAAGGCGGCGAGAATGACAATGCCAATATTGATAAAGTTATTGCTTACAAGTATAGTTGCTAATAACTTTTTTGGATTCTCTTGAAGTGTTTGTATCCGGCTATCTTCCTCTTCGTCCTCTTGGTTATTGTTCCAAGAGAAAAAGGCTACTTCTGATCCTGAAATCAGCGCGGAGATGAATATGAGTGTGAGCAATAGACCAATAAGTAGGCCTTGGTTATAACTAATGCTCAGGTTTGCAATCGTTGAAAATATCGGTTCCGGGTCGGGGTCCACGCAAATCAGTTTTCGTTACTAAAAAGGAAGATCATCGCTATCGTCTTCGTTGTTTTTTACGCTCGGTGAGGGTTCTTCGGCTTTAGCGGAGTTGTGAGAGTTGTTTTGGTCGTAGCTTTTAGGTTCAACACGGCTGTCATCGCTTCGGCTACTGCCCAACATTGTAAGGTTGTCGGCCTGAATTTCTGTTGCGTAACGGGGTTGGCCATTCTCCTCCCATTTTCGGGTGCGAATACGTCCTTCCACGAATACCTTATCGCCTTTTTTTAAATATTTTTCCGCAATATCAGCCAAGCCTTTCCTTAAAATAACGTTGTGCCACTCTGTGTTTGTTACTTTTTGTCCTTCACGATTCGTGTACGATTCGGAGGTTGCAACGGCCAAACGAGCAATCGCATTACCGTCTTCAAAGCGACGAATTTCTGGGTCAATCCCCAGATTTCCAATAATCATGACTTTGTTGAGTGTTCCTGCCATTTCAAATTGTTTTTAGCGGTACAACTATTTATTTATTACTGCGAAGGTACAAATAACTTCGCTCAATTTTCGAAAAACTTTTGCAGTGGTCTAGGCAAAGCAGGTAATTCTTCATTAAGGGCAAATGCTTTAAACTCCTGCGGGATGCTTTCCCATTTTTTTATGTCCCAGATGTAGTATTGGATGCGCTGATGACTCAATATGTGGGTGCCTTTATGAATGATTTTCGCTGCTGGATACTTTTTTTTCGGATTTTGTAGACTTGGTAGTTCAAAAAGTCCCTGCCAAATATCGCTTTCATTCCTTTTCTTTAAAAGGAGATAGTTGCTTTCTGAAGCCCAAAGCCAATGAAAGTCCCTCTGAGTTTTTGGAGGTGGTGGGCTTTTATAGGGAAATTTGTTGGGATCTTCTTTATGCAGCAGAAGTTCACAGTGATTGTTTATCGGGCAAACTGGACATTTGGGCTTTTTCGGACTACAGATAAGAGCTCCCAATTCCATTAATGCTTGGTTAATGTTGCCAGGCTGATCGGTTTGGTCAATGATTTTTTGCGCGAGATGTTGGAGTTCCTTTTGTGTTTTTGAGCTGCGAATATCATCATCTATGAGAAAAACACGCGCCAATACCCGACTAACATTCCCGTCTACTAGGGCTATTTTCTCATTATTTACGACTGAGCTTATGGCCGCAGATGTATATGGCCCTACCCCTGGTAGTTTTTGCCATTCCGTGGCGGAAGTTGGAAACTCCCCCAAGGTAGATATGATTTTTGCAGCTTTAAGGAGGTTTCTTCCTCTGGAGTAGTACCCAAGTCCTTCCCAAAGTTTCAGGACTTCATCTTCATGAGCTTGAGCCAATGCTTCAACATTCGGGAAGCGTTCTAAAATACGCAGATAGTGTCCCATTCCTTGTTGAATTCGGGTTTGTTGAAATACAATTTCAGCCAGCCAAACTCGATAGGGTTCTGGGTTTGACCTCCACGGCAGAGGTCTTTTATTTTCTGCGTACCAATTCTCCAATTCTCCAATAATTTCAGACTTAAGCATAGTATGTGTGTCACATTTTGATTATCAGTATAACTAAAAAAAATCGCAAAAAGTCAAAATTTTGATTTTGAGCGAAATTAGTGTGTATATTTGCACCCCTCAAAATAAGAAGTTTAACTATAATTCCTTTATAAAATGACCAAAGCAGAAATCGTTAACAACATCACCGACGCAACAGGAATGGAGAAAGTTGACGTACAACAAGTTGTTGAGCTATTCATGAAAGAAGTAAAATCATCTCTCGAAACTGGCGAGAACGTATATCTTCGTGGATTTGGTAGTTTTTTCATTAAAACTCGCGCTAAAAAAATTGGACGTAACATCACCGCAGGTAAGCCAATTGAAATCCCTGCACACAACATTCCTTCTTTTAAGCCCGCTAAGGTATTTTTGGAGAAGGTAAAAACCAACGTTAAAGTTCAAGGATAAGAAACAAATTAAAGATGTTGCCGTTTTATTTAGATTCGGCAACTCTTTTTTTTATCATTGACTTAAAAAGCAAACACTCATGAAGCGAATCATTGGAATAGCGGTGGTATTATCCTTGGGGATAGGCATATTTTTATGGCAAGCAGACCGTTATCCAGGAGCTTCTGAGAGTAAAAAACAAACCGAGGAAGTTTCCCATCTCGACATAAAAGTCCAGCAAGCTCTTGAGGGTTTGCAAGATGGTTCAGTTCCTCCGATGCAGGCTATAGGTATGCTTCGCGAAGTTGTTGACGAGGATTCAACGCATTTTGCCGCTTTGTTGAGTTTGGGCCTCATGTCGATGCGCACCGGACAATACGATAAAGCAGTTGGTCGATTTGAAACCTTACTTCGTCATTACGATAACGAAGCTCGAGTCCTTGACGCTGCTGCCGATGCCTATTTGGCGGTTGGCGATACCGCTAAGGCGGTGGATTTAATAGAACAAATGTTGACGCTTAATCTCGATCAAGAGGTCCGAGAAGCGTTAGAAAAGACACTGACCTCTCTAAAAACAAATTAAAAATATTTTACCATGCCAAGTGGAAAAAAACGCAAACGTCATAAGATGGCTACTCACAAGCGCAAAAAGCGTTTGAGAAAGAACCGTCACAAGAAGAAATAAGCTAAGTAAAGCAGTGGAAATGTACTTTTTGAGTGCTTCCACTGCTTATTTAGTTCTACGTAAGAGCAGTGCATAAGCATGTTGCTCTTCTTTTGTTTATAGCAGGGTGAGTGTAAAATTACACTCAAATCCCAGCATTTAAAAGATTATACAGGTGAACGCAGAACTTTTTATTCATTCGCGTAATACCGATGGTCTTGCTTTAGCCCTGTTGAAAGACGGTAAACTTACAGAGTTACATACTGAAGAAGATAACCGCCAATTTCTCGTTGGTGATATATATGTTGGAAAAGTAAAACGCATCGCAACTGGTTTAAATGCCGCGTTTGTGGATGTGGGTTACACCAAAGATGCCTTTTTGCATTACCATGATTTGGGTCCCCAAGTTCATTCGTTGGATAAATTTTATCGACGCGTACTTAAGGGAAAACAGGTTTGGAACCTGGCCGATTTGGAACTGGAAAAAGACATTGAAAAACACGGAACGGTTGATCAGGTGTTGACACCTAATCAGCAAGTTATTGTGCAAATCGCCAAAGAGCCTATTTCAACAAAGGGCCCTCGCATAACCTCGGAAATTTCGCTGGCCGGAAGGTACGTAGTACTCGTGCCTTTCTCCGACCGAATTTCAATCTCTCAGAAAATCCGCGAGCGCAAAGAGCGTGATCGCCTACGTGATTTGTTGTCAGAGATTAAACCCCCAGGATTTGGGGTAATTATTCGTACCGTCGCCTCCGACGTGGAGCGCGAATTGATCGAAGGAGATCTTCGCAATCTCGTTCAACGCTGGAAAATGTTGCACCGCAACATGACGCGCGTAAAAGCTCCAGGTAGGGTGTTACGCGAATTGGGAGCAGCCTCCGCATTACTGCGCGATCTGCTCAACGATTCTTTTAGCTCTATCGTCGTTGATGAACAAGATAAGTTCGATACGATTAAGCTTTATCTTGAAGAGAATGCCCCGGATAAATTAGACATACTAAAAATGTATACCGGACAGCTACCTCTTTTTGAGAAGTTTGGGATTGAACGACAGATTAAAACATCCTTCGGACGATCAGTCTCTGCAGGAAAGGGTACCTATTTGATTATTGAGCATACCGAAGCAATGCACGTTATAGACGTGAATAGCGGTAACCGTGCGAGTAAATCAGATACCCAAGAAGACAATGCCTTAGCGGTAAATCTTCTGGCTGCAGAGGAAATAGCCCGCCAGTTACGTCTTCGCGATATGGGAGGTATCATTGTCGTAGATTTTATCGATATGCATAAGCCGGAAAATAGGCGCGCACTTTACGAAAAACTTCGTGAGGAGATGAAGTCTGACCGTGCAAAGCATAAGATTTTACCACCGAGTAAATTCGGCTTGGTCGAAATCACTCGTCAGCGTGTTCGTCCGGAGATGAATATCGATACTCGCGAGGAAAATCCAGATGGAAATGGTCAGGTAGAAGCTCCAATTTCTCTTCTTGAGGATATTGAGTATACTTTTGAAAAATTGACCACAGATTCTGGTATAGCAAAATTTGAACTACACGTACACCCTTTTCTCGCTGCTTATATCAACAAAGGTTGGTTGACTAGTTTGCGCAGAAAATGGGCGAAAAAGTATAAAACAAAACTGCGAGTCATCCCTCGAGATGGGTATAAGTTTTTGGAATATCGCTTTTTCTCCGGCGGTGAAGAGGTGTTTTATTAATTAATTAAAACTAACCGCAGTCTAGGCTGCGGTTTTTTTATGGAACATAACGAAATCGATTTGTCAGAGCGCTGGCTCAAGCTATGTCGCTATATTGAGGATAACTTTCAGCCTGAAGGTGAAGTTAACCTTGATGGAATACTTTTTTTGATTGGAGTACACGAATTGGGAATGGGTGCCAGAAAATTCTCGAAGGATGAGAAGCTAAACTTGTTGCACATTGCTATTTGTACGGTTCTGCAACCTTATGGCTATTATCGCTTTGAAGGATTAGATCCCGAGGGATGGCCTCATTTTGAACTCGTTGAGCCACTACCAGTTCTTAAGCCCGGGGAACAAAGTCGAATGATGAAGGAAGCTGTTCTGCGGTATTTTGATGAGCTAGAACTAGATGCCCTCTAGAAAAAATAAAAGCCGCTATTTAGCGGCTTTTGCATTACGGTAATTGGTATTTCTTACCTGGTCGATCGCTTCAACTAGAAGCAATTTCCAACCTCAGGAGTCCATTCGAAAATCTGAACCTCTTGGTAGGCTTCCTCATTTTCTTTGAGTTTTATCCAGTCGCAACCTCTGCTCATTTGCAAAATGTCGAGGGTGTCATATTGGATAAAAGTTTGGGGTTGTGTCAATGGATAACCTGTTGAATCTATTGTGATGATGGTGTCGATATCGTACTTAAAATAAAATACTTGTATGCCGAAAAGGGCATCATATTCATACACAAAAGCTACTTCGCCGTTTGCATCTGTGATTCCTTCAAAGCGAACATTCGATCTTTGGGTGTTAGGCCTTACCAATACATCGGCGTCTTTTACCGGCACCATAACGCCGTTTTGGTTTTCTACTACTTTAATTCGAAAGGGAAACTCAGGCGCTTCGTTGCTGCAAGCCATTAGGCCTATGAGAACCATTAATAGACTGAACTTTTTCATTCGTTAGAATTTTTCATTTATTGTTTATTTCAAAGCTGTTCTTGGGAAATTCACTTTCGATTTTCAAGAACCTTAGCAATCATTGCCGATATTGACCTACTTATAATAAGCATCCTTTTTTACGAAAAAATGTGCCGACAGACTGTATGTCAAGATTTTTTGTCGTGTGGGCTTCATTTGCGTAGAATGTTTGATTCGTTGTTAGGTTGATAGTCTTTTCTTTTGGGAAGTGTCTGCTATTTGAATCAAGCTTTTTTGGAAAACTCGAAACTAAATCTTTGTAAGAATTACTGTTGCTGCGAGCAAGTTCTTCTAGGATCTCGGAATGGGTAAAGATTTATCATCATGGTTTGCGGGCCACGATTGATTTCTACACCATCACATTTTCTCCAAGAGCCTTTTACGGCATGTACTTCTAAAAAGACTTTATTATCGAAAACAAAACGAGCTTCACCAAATTCATTTGTAGAAGCATATTCGTCAACAATAGTATTTTCCACGGGAGCAAACATTCGCACTAGCGCATTTCTCACCGGAATGCTATCTTGTACAGTCACCATCACGGTAATTTCGTACGGTCTGTCGTCTTGCGAACAACTACTCAAACCTATGAGTGTCGTCGCGAAAATAGAAAACGCTATTAATTTATGCATTGAAATACGGATCATCATCTGGAACAATAAAGCGTTCGTTAGTTTAAATTCAAGGAGTACAAATATATGTTACACGATTTAATACAAACTTAGTTTTTTGCGGGTGTTTGTTTAAAATTACTTATAGCGCTATTTTTTGAGTTATCGAATCGTAATTTTGATCGGTTACGACGCTTTTTGATGTTTACCTTTGCTGCTTAAATACGTATCTATATGCAAGCTCAGATTGAAGCTATACTTAACGAAATAAAACACTTTTCTTTTGATTCTCCTGAAACTGTTGAGCAGTTTCGACTTAAATACCTGTCTAGGAAAGGTGTCATTCCCCAAATGTTCGACGCTTTTAAGCAGTTACCTCCTGATGAGAAGCGAGCTTTGGGTAAGCCAATTAATGAATTAAAACGTCTTGCGGAGGATATTCTCAATGATGCTAAGAAGTCCTCAGTGGCCGCTAATGCTTCAAAAGAGGATTTCACACGCCCGTTACACACTTTGGATCTCGGTAGTCGCCATCCCTTAACGCTTATTCGGGATGAAATTGTAGATATTTTTACTCGTATTGGTTTTGATGTTAGCACGGGGCCGGAAATTGAAGATGATTGGCATAACTTTTCAGCACTTAACTTTCCTGAAGAGCATCCGGCGCGCGATATGCAGGATACGTTTTTTGTTGAGAAAAATCCAGATTTTGCTTTGCGTACGCATACGAGCTCTGTTCAGGTGCGTGTTATGGAGAACCAAAAGCCTCCAATTAGGACGATTTCACCGGGAAGGGTTTTTCGCAATGAGGCAATCTCCGCTCGTTCACACTGTTTTTTTCACCAAATCGAAGGTCTTTACATTGATAAAGACGTGAGTTTTGCCGATATGAAACAAACAATCCTCTACTTTGCCGAGCAGTTTTTTGGGAAAAGTAAAATTCGTATGAGGCCTTCCTATTTTCCATTCACGGAACCTAGTGCTGAAGTAGACGTCTATTGGGGACTCAAGAATGAAGTGGATTACAGACTTACTAAAGGTACCGGTTGGCTAGAAATTATGGGCTGCGGAATGGTCGATCCAGCAGTGCTTACAGCTTGCGGTATTGATCCGGAGGTATACAGTGGATTTGCATTTGGAATGGGCATCGAGCGGATTGCTTTAAACCGCTTCCAAATTCCGGATATCCGAATCTTTAGTGAAAATGATAACCGCTTCTTGATGCAGTTTGCTGGTTTGTGATATTAGTCATGTTAGCATTGTATTCTATAGGCTAACTTTGTGACTATATAAGTCATCACACATGCGCCTTTTGATTATTTTCATGCTTCTTTTCTTGAGCAGTCATTCTGCTAAGGCTCAATGTTGTCCCTACATTAACGGGGTGACGATACTTCCTGCAAATCCTGCAGCTACAGATACGGTTCGCGTTGTGATGAATGTAACCACACCGTCTCAGGGTTCTTTTATTGGTGCAACGCATTCAACTTCCGGTATGCAAATCAGTGTTAGCGCCTGCTACTTTTCGGGTATGTTGCCAGCTTTGCAAAATTATGTCGATACACTAACGCTCGGGGTGCTGCCTGTTGGAACGTATACGCTTCATTTTACTGCTCGTCAAAGTGCTAATGCTACGTATTGTCAACCGGTTGATAGCACACAGATAAATATTGGCTTTACGGTGGGCGCATCGCAAACACCGCCTCCGTGCTGCATCGTTATTGAAGACCTTCAGTTGATTCCCGCCAATGTGGTGGCGGATACCCAAGAAATTCAATTACGTGCTGAGATACAAATGCCCGCAATGGCCAGCCTTCACAGTCATTTCGTGCAAGTCTTGGGAGATACGATTCGAGTAGAGACTTGTTTTTTGACGGACACAATATCATTAGTAAATAGCCAAGTAGATACGTTTGATTTGGGGACTGTTAATAAAGGTTCCTACATTGTGCAGTTCGTTGCTAACCAAGGGTCTAGCTCTGCAGGAAACTGTGTATTAGCAATATCCAAAGATACAGCTTACACCAGTCTAGATGTTGCCGGGCCAATTTCTGTTGAAAGATTTTTAACTACTCCAATTCAGGTATATCCGAACCCATTCAATGATTGGGTTGTTATTGAAAATTACATTGGTGATTATTTTTTGTTCGATCTAAAGGGTATCATGTTGCGACATGGTCACGTTACATACAAAGATGAAAAGATATTTTTTGATGAACTAAAATCTGGTCTGTACATCTTGAAATTGGAGTCAATCGTGAAGAAAATTGTAAAGCAATAAGAATTTTTTGTAACTTTGTAACATGCGTAAAATAGCTTGGATATTGTTGATAGCACTTAGCACACCTCTGCTCATGAAAATGACAGTGGTTGGTAAGTATATGCTGCAGTATCAAGCTTATCTCTTAGCCTGCGAAAATACCAGTAGGCCAGAACTGAATTGTAATGGCACATGTCAATTTGCCAAGGAGCTGCGGGAAGTTGAAGAACATAATCCACTGGCTCCCGAAGTTCCTGAAGCATTGAAGGTAGAGCTGCAAGTCATTAGTATTCTCGATCTTTCAAGCAGTCTGCTGCCTGAGGTGCTTAATTACGTTCAACTTTTTGGACATTCTCCTACTGAGGATACAGATGCTGGATATCTGCAGCAAGAATCTCCACCACCATCCTTTGCTTAGAAAAAACCCAACTTTTAAAGTGCTTCTCCAGCGATCTGCTTAGTTAAGCTTTTCGTGCAGGGGATGTATAAAAACGGGTTTTCCTGCTAAGTCGGGACAGCTTCGCGGCAGCTGAAAATAAATGCTAAAGCCTCTTTGAATACTTTTGAATTCAAGTGATTTTCCGGTTTGCCGTGTGTTTTCAGTCAATCAGTTTATTATTTTTTTTAATTTCACGTGCGTTTATCCGCACTATTAAATACATTTCATCATGAAAACTTTCAATTTTTGGACAATCATACTGTCCGCCGCAGTACTCATTTTTTCCAGTTGTAAAAAAGATGACGACGATAATTCAGCCAACACTCCCGGAGCAATTGGGATTAAGTTTGATCACGGTTGGGGTCCCATGCACAATCCTTTTTCCCTGAATACGCCTTTGATTCATCCAGCTACGCAAGAGGAAATCACCTTTACTACGCTTCGTTATTACGTATCAAACGTGATTTTACATAAAGCCAATGGCGAAGATTGGATAGAGTCTGAAAGCTATCGAATTGTAACGGTCCCCGGCAGTTCTTCTACCGTACGCTTGGAGGTTGGTAATATCCCTCCAGGTGAGTATACCGGAATGACTTTTATGGTAGGCGTTGATGCGCCGCGAAATACCAGTGGAGCTCAGACTGGCGCTTTAAGTCCGGCGGAAGGTATGTTTTGGAGTTGGACCACTGGATATATTTTTATAAAAGCCGAAGGTATGAGTCCAGCGTCACCAAGCGGACAATTCATGTATCACATCGGAGGTTTTGAAGGTGCTGAAAATGCTATTCGTACAACCCGAATAGATTTTGGAGGCCAAAGTCTTGTTGTCAATGGCTCCATTAAACCAGATGTTCATTTGAAAGTAAATGCCGCTCGTTTTTGGCATGGAGGTATAAGTTTGGGAGATATTTCTTCTATTCATATGCCTGGTGCTAATGCGGTTACGATTGCTGATAACTTTATCGGTGCGTTTACTTTCGATCATTTTCATCAGTAAGCTGAGATTGTTTTGTCATACCAAGCGCGATTAATTGTGTTTGGTATGACTTATTTTTCTTTGGTTACTTCTTCAAGACTCTTTTCTTATGAGGTTTCTGCTGTTGATTTCTTTTATTCTAATATTCGGATTTTGCTCATGCCGTAGGGATGTGCCGCAAGCTGAAAATTCTGCGGTTCAAATTCCTGTTCCCGATCATTTCCCTCCATTGGTGTACACTTTTGAGCGAAATCCACCAACTACGTTTGGGGTTGAACTGGGTCGAAAATTATTTTTTGATCCCTTTTTATCCCGTGATGGTCTGGTGAGTTGTTCAACTTGTCATCAGCGTGGTGTTGGTTTTGCTGATCCTCGGGGTCAAGCTTTGTCGGAGGGGGTTTTTGGTCGAGTAGGTAACCGAAACACTCCAGCATTGGCAAATTTAATTTGGTACCCGCACTTTAACTGGGACGGTGGAATTAACCATATCGAGATTCAACCGGTAGCGCCTATTACGGATTCCGCGGAAATGGATATGGACTTTCGAGAGTTGCTGGATAAGTTGCAAAAACATCCAGAATATCCAGACTTGTTTCAAAAAGCTTTTGGCAGTGATTCCATTTACAGTCAGGTGTTTTTGTTTGCTCTAACGCAGTTCATGTCTACCTTGGTTTCGCATAATGCACCGATTGACGATTATTATCGCGGACAGTCTTCATTGACGACTGAAGCTTTAGCGGGTAAGCAAATTTTTGATTCGAAATGTGCGACTTGTCATTCCGGGGCTTTACAAACCGATTTTTCATTTCGGGTAAATGGCTTAACGGCATTCAATTTGGCTGATCGTGGTCGTGCTGAAATCACCAATGATGATAAGCATATTGGCGCTTTTAGAGTTCCTTCTCTGCGCAATGTAGAAGTTACTGGTCCATATCTTCACGATGGCTCCTTATCAACCCTCCGAGAGGTGATAGAAGCGTATAGCTCAGGGATTTTAAACCACCCCAATCTCGATTCGGCATTGCCTGTAGGTGGTTTTAATTTTTCCGATTTAGAAAAGAGGCAACTGCGGTTTTTTCTGTATCAATTAACCGATTTTTCGTTCATTAATCCCAACTAATTTTTCTGATGATTTATCGACTTTTTGCCGTTTTCTTTTTCGGCATTATATATTTATATCCTTCCCAACCGCTGCGTGCTTGTGATGTTTGTGGGAGCGGTATAGGTGGGTCTTACCTGGGTATTTTGCCTAATTTCAGCAATAATCTTGTAGGTATTCGACACCAGTTTCAGCGCTTTGATCATTCACAGCCTTCGGCCTATTCTAATGGATTAGGTAGTCGAGTTGTTTCTGATTATATGTATCGAAGTGATGTTTGGCTGCGCGTTTATCCTTCAAGTCGTTGGCAGTTGTTAGCATTTGTTCCGTATCAAGTTCATGTGCGCGAAGAGACCAAGCACACTTCAACCATTCAAGGGGTAGGGGACATTCGCCTGCGTGGACTCTATTCTTTGGTAAATACGGGGGATAGCATAGAAGGCTCGTGGAAACATACGCTACTTTTAGGCGGTGAGATCAAACTCCCTACCGGCCCATATCAGCAGCGCGATCCCGCTCGTCTTCAGCGTATGCCCGAAATTTTCCAAATTGGTACCGGCGCTTACTCATTCTCTCCAAATGTGATGTACACCTTAAGACATAAGGCTTGGGGGATATTCACGGATATGCAGTACACATACAATACGACCAATGAACTTCAATACCGTTGGGGTGATCAGTTTTTTAATTCTGTGCGTATTTTTTATTGGAAGAATTCCAATGATGGTAGACATACAATTCTTCCTAGTCTGGGGTATTCCTTTGAATATTTTGCGCCGGATACCGACAATTTCTTCAATATGCAAATTCAAAAAAATGGAGGAATGACATCATTACTCTATTTCGGATTGGATTACTATTCCGATAAGTGGATGATGCAATTATTTGCCCAGAAACCCATAATGTATGAATTGGCCGAGGAAGTTCCTGTTGGTCAGTGGCGCATGGGGTTTAGCATTGGTATGTTCTTTTGATGTTAGTCTTTTATATTCAGACTTAATTCATCAAGTTGATCATTGTGTAGTATGCTCGGTGCGTCGATCATCAAGTCGCGGCCTGCGTTGTTTTTCGGGAAGGCAATGAAGTTCCTGATGTTTTCTTGTCCGCCCAAAATAGCGACCAATCGATCAAAGCCTAGAGCGATACCGCCGTGTGGAGGCGCTCCATATTCAAATGCTTGCATGAGGAATCCAAATTGTGCTTCAGCTTCTTCCCTGGTAAATCCAAGTAGGTCGAACATAGTTGCTTGCAATTCGCGGTCAAAGATTCGGATGGATCCACCACCAATTTCGTTTCCATTCAGAACCAAGTCGTAGGCGTTAGCGCGCACGGCTCCAGGGTCGGATTCCAGTAAATGGATATCTTCCGGCTTGGGGGCGGTAAATGGATGATGCATGGCAAACCAGCGATTACTTTCATCATCTTTTTCCAATAGAGGGAAGTCGAGTACCCATAGAGGCGCAAATTCATTAGGGTTTCGCAGTCCTAACTCATTGCCGAGATGCAGACGTAGTTCACCTAATGCTTTACGCGCTCGGTGTTGCGTATCCGCAATAATTAGGAGCAAGTCGCCGTCTTTAGCATTTGCAGCATCTTTCCATTCTTTACGTTGTTCTTCGGTAAAGAATTTATCTACAGATGACTTGAGTTCGTTGTCACATTTCATCCATACGAGCCCTTTAACGCCTATTTGTGGTCTTTTCACATAGTCGATGAGTTTGTCGATTTCCTTTCTCGACATATTTGCTCCGTTTTCTACGCAAATTCCCCCGATGTATTCTGCCTGATCGAACACGACAAAACCCTTATTTTTTACAAGCGATGTGATTTCCCATAAAGTCATTCCAAAGCGAATATCAGGTTTGTCAATACCGTATCTATTCATTGCTTCTTCGTAGCTCATTCTGGGGAAGGTATCCTCGATTTTGGCATCTACTACGGTATTAAGTAGGTGTTTGGTAAGGCCTTCAAAAGTTTGCAGGATATCCTCTTGTTCTACGAAGGCCATTTCACAATCAATTTGTGTGAATTCTGGCTGGCGATCTGCACGTAAATCTTCATCTCGAAAACACCGTACAATTTGGAAGTATTTATCGTAGCCGCTAACCATCAAAAGTTGCTTGAAAGTTTGCGGTGACTGCGGAAGGGCGTAAAAATGTCCGGGGTGCATACGCGAGGGAACTACGAAGTCTCGCGCGCCTTCGGGCGTTGATTTAATGAGGTAGGGAGTTTCTATTTCTAGGAAGTCTAAGTTGGCGAGATAGTTACGAACCTCCATAGCAACTTTATGGCGCAATTTCAATGCGTTTTGCAGTGGTGAGCGTCGCAAATCTAAGTACCGGTAGGTCATTCGTAGTTCCTCTCCGCCATCGGTGTCATTCTCAATAGTAAATGGAGGGGTTTTGCTTGAGTTTAGGATTCGAAGTGTTTCTACTTCCACCTCAATTTCTCCAGTAGGGATATTGGTGTTTTTCGACTGTCGTTCTAAGACTTTGCCTTCTATTTGCACCACAAATTCTCGTCCGAGTTTTTTTGCCTGTGCGAAAATAGCGGCATCATTTTCTTCGATGAAGCTCAATTGGGTAATTCCGTAGCGATCACGCAGATCTGCGAATATTTGTCCGCTTAGGACACGACTTCGTTGGATCCATCCAGCGAGTTTGACTTTATTTCCGGCGTTTTCGATACGGAGTTCTCCGCAGGTATGACTTCTGTACATGATAGACTATTTTCAAGCTGCGAAGGTAAAATCAAAAGGGCAGCTTTGGAATAAGTTTATTGGTTTTATGGTTTGGTTTTTTTACGAAAAAAAGCCGGATACACTGTACCCGGCTTTTCTATCATTTAGAAAGGTGATGCGATTACATCATTCCGCCCATTCCTCCTGGAGGCATGGCTGGTGCGCCTTCTTCTTTTGGTATTTCGGTAATTGTTGCCTCAGTAGTAAGCAACATACCGGCAACTGAAGCCGCATTTTCAAGGGCAACACGAGTCACTTTAGTTGGATCGATGATTCCGGCTTCGAGCATATTCTCGAATTTTTCGGTTTTAGCATTAAATCCGAAGTCCCCAGAGCCTTCCTTCACTTTGGCGACAACAACGCTGCCTTCAAGTCCTGCGTTTTCTACAATTTGACGAAGAGGTTCTTCGATGGCGCGCATAATGATTGCCATACCAGTAGTCTCGTCGTCGTTCTCGCCTTTAGCGTCGATAAGTGCTTCGGTAGCGCGGACAAGCGCGACACCACCACCGGGAACGATACCTTCTTCAATAGCAGCACGTGTAGCGGCTAGAGCATCGTCAACGCGGTCTTTCTTTTCCTTCATTTCCACTTCAGAAGCAGCACCTACGTATAGTACAGCCACACCACCAGCTAGTTTAGCAAGGCGTTCCTGTAGTTTTTCGCGGTCGTAATCTGAAGTTGTGCTTTCGATTTGCGCTTTGATTTGGTTAACACGAGCAAGGATATCATCCTTACTTCCTTCACCATTTACAATCGTCGTATTGTCTTTGTCGATGGTGATTTTCTCAGCGCGACCAAGCATATCTACGGTAGCGTTTTCAAGTTTGAATCCGCGTTCTTCGCTAATAACAGTACCTCCAGTTAGGATAGCGATGTCTTCAAGCATAGCTTTTCTACGGTCGCCAAATCCAGGAGCTTTAACAGCTGCGATTTTCAACGATCCGCGGATTTTATTAACAACCAAAGTTGCTAGAGCCTCACCTTCCACGTCTTCAGAGATGATAAGCAAAGGACGGCCAGTTTGGGCTACGGGCTCAAGAACTGGGAGGAGTTCCTTCATTGAGCTAACCTTTTTATCGTAGATTAGAATGTAAGGATTCTCCATTTCGGCGATCATTTTCTCCGAGTTGGTAACGAAATATGGTGAGCTGTAACCGCGATCGAATTGCATACCTTCAACAATTTCGACGGTAGTTTCGGTGCCTTTAGCTTCTTCAACGGTAATAACACCTTCCTTTTTAACCTTTGCCATTGCTTCTGCGATAAGCTTTCCAATGGTGGAGTCGTTATTTGCAGAAATGCTGGCAACTTGTTCGATTTTTTCGATACTGTCACCAACTTCTTTCGACTGAGCGCGAAGGCTTTCGATAACCACCTTAACGGCTTTATCGATTCCGCGCTTCAAATCCATTGGGTTAGCACCGGCAGCAACATTTTTTAGGCCTTGATTGATGATTGCCTGAGCGAGTACGGTAGCGGTTGTGGTTCCATCACCTGCAATATCAGCAGTTTTGGAAGCTACTTCCTTTACCATCTGAGCGCCCAAGTTTTCCATTTTGTTTTCCAGCTCAATTTCGCGAGCAACGCTAACACCATCTTTGGTAATTGCGGGTCCGCCGAATGATTTCTCAATCACTACATTGCGCCCTTGGGGTCCTAGGGTTACTTTTACGGCGTTTGCCAAAGCATCCACACCACGCTTTAAATTGTCGCGGGCTTCTACATTAAATTTGATTTCTTTTGCCATTGCAAAATGTATTTTTTAGGTTAATTTGTTAAATGATTGCGTAGATATCTGACTCACGCATGATGAGGTACTCTTTACCTTCAAGGCGCAACTCAGTTCCGGAGTACTTTCCGTAAAGAACTTCATCGCCAACTTTTACAGTAAGAGGCTCATCGGGTTTTCCGTTGCCAACGGCAACTACAGTGCCTTTTTGAGGCTTTTCTTGCGCTGTATCCGGGATGATAATTCCGGATGCGGTAGTAGTTTCTGCGGCAGCTGGTTCAACCAGAACACGATCTGCAAGGGGACGAATTTTTAAGTTCGACATAGGTTATTAAAGTTTTAGGTTCTTACTGAATTTCGCATCCCATTAGTCACAAAATGTGCCAACGCAAAAAAGACGACCGAAGCCGTCTTTTTTTGTCAATCTGTCAGGAGCGCGAGGCTCTTTGTCAGTTATGGTGTGTCATTTTCGCGTGTTTGCGCATCGACGACAGATAAGGCAATCATGTTTACGATTTCCCGAACGGAACATCCCATTTGTAAGATGTGTGCAGGTTTGTTTAAGCCAAGTAAAATAGGGCCTAAGGCTTCTGCAGCACCGAATTCTTGTAGCATTTTATAGGCGATATTACCAGCCGCCAGTGATGGGAAAATGAAAATATTTGGTGAATTGCCCACTAGATCGCTGAAGGGGAAATTTTCTTTTAGTAGCTGGTTATTGATGGCAAAGTTCGCCTGCATTTCTCCGTCGACGATAATATCGGGGTATTGAGTACGTAAAATGTTGGCTGCATCGCGCATTTTTTTAGGGACTTCACCCTCGTGTGATCCGAAGTTAGAGAATGATAGCAGGGCTACTTTAGGCTTCACATTTATTCTTCTCAACACATTGGCGGTATGTACGGTAATTTCCACCAAATCCTCGACTGTAGGCTCAGTGTTGATGGTTGTATCGGCGAAGAATAGCGGGCCTTTTTTGGTTAGGAGTATATACATTCCGGCTGCTTTCTTCACACCTGGAGCTGTGCCAATGGTTTCGAATACATTGCGCGCTACCTCTGGGTATTTGCGCATACTACCGCTAATAAATGCGTCGGCATCACCTTGTCGAACCATCATGCAGCCATAGTAATTTCTATCACGCATCATTTTTGCGGCGTCGATCATGGTGACTCCTTTGCGCTTGCGTAAATTCCAGAACGCTTCGGCATACTCATCATTGTTGACCAATTCATCTTTAGGGTCGATGATTGTGCAATCTTCAATACTGGTAATTTGGTGTTCTTTTATTAGTTTTTCAATGACCTTGCGTTTGCCGAGAAGAATAGGGTGAGCAATGCCTTCGTCAACAGCTATTTGAGCGGCCTTAAGGACTTTAAACGTATCTCCTTCAGCCAGTACAACACGCTTGGGATTTGCTTTGGCACGTTCTATGGCTAAACGGATAAACTTATCGTCGCGTCCCAGTCGGTTCATCAAATCTTCCCGGTAGGCATCCCAGTTGGTGATGGGCTTTTGCGCTACGCCACTTTCCATTGCGGCCTTTGCAACGGCTGGTGCAACCGTGTATATGAGTCGTGGATCAAAGGGTTTAGGAATGATATAGGTTTCTCCAAACTGGAGGTTTTTCTGGTTGTAGGCAATGTTCACCATCTCCGGAACAGGCTGTCTTGCCAGTTCTGCTAGCGCATGTACCGCGGCTAGTTTCATTTCTTCATTGATTGATTTCGCACGTACGTCCAATGCTCCACGGAAAATGAATGGAAATCCCAAAACATTATTCACTTGATTGGGGTAATCACTGCGGCCGGTTGCCATAATAATATCTTTTCTGGCGGCCAGTGCTTTATGGTATTCAATCTCAGGGTCGGGATTAGCTAAGGCAAATACGATGGGTTTTTTCGCCATACTGCGAATCATATCCTGTGAAACGATATTGCCACGACTCAAACCCACAAAGATATCGGCATTTTTCATGGCATCGTCCAAGGTCTTCGCCTTAGTTTTGAGTGCGAAAAATGCTTTTTCTTCCGTTAAGTCACTTCGATCTGTACTGATGACTCCCTTTGAGTCAAGCATCATTAAATTCTCTTTTTTCACCCCTAAAGAAAGGTATAGCTTAGCGCAACTAATCGCACTTGCTCCCGCACCGTTAAAGACGATCTTTACTCGGGAAATCTTTTTCTTTACAACGTGCAGCGCGTTGATGAGGGCAGCTCCGGAAATGATGGCTGTACCGTGTTGATCATCATGCATTACCGGAATGTCTAATTCCTCACGAAGTCGTTGCTCAATGTAAAAACAATCCGGAGCAGAGATGTCTTCAAGATTTATTCCTCCGAAAGTCGGGCTCATGATTTTGACTGCCTCAACAAATTTTTCAGGGTCTTTGGTATCCATTTCGATATCGAACACATCAATATCTGAGAATATTTTAAACAGCAGCCCCTTTCCTTCCATTACCGGTTTTGATGCCAATGGTCCGATATCGCCGAGTCCAAGTACTGCTGTTCCGTTTGAGATCACGGCGACCAGGTTCCCTTTTGCGGTGTATTTATAGGCGTCTTCAGGATTTTTAGCAATTTCTTTACAGGGCTCTGCTACTCCTGGTGAATATGCCGTAGCCAAGTCTCGTTGGCTGTTTGAGGGCTTGCTTGGAATGACTTCAATTTTCCCTGGTCTACCCATGCTGTGATAGTCCAGAATGTCCTTTTTATTTAGTTTCTTGCTCATCTTCCGTGTAATTCCAGTAATTAGTATATCCTTCGGTGAACGGGTATCGTTCATCGCGTATTTCCGTGATCATTTCTTTGAGAATGGTTTTAAACTCTTCGATATTGCTTTTTTGGGCTGCAGAAATAAAGACTACATGTTTCCCAAGTCGATTCATCCAAGTTTGTTTCCAGTATTCGAGTGTCATATTCTCACGAGCTGGCGGACTTAGATCATCTTCGTCCTTAGGCTCGTAGGTGAATTGATCAATTTTATTGAATACCAATAGTGTGGCTTTTTCTTCACCGCTTATTTCCGCTAGAGTTTGCTGCACTGTATGAATGTGATCTTCAAAATAGGGGTGTGAAATATCCACCACGTGAATAAGCATATCCGCTTCCCGAACTTCATCGAGTGTTGATTTAAAAGATTCCACCAATTGTGTGGGCAGTTTTCGAATAAACCCTACGGTATCGCTAAGTAGAAATTGCACTCCGTCCATAAAAACCTTTCTCACCGTTGTGTCTAAGGTAGCGAAGAGTTTATTCTCAGCAAAGACCTCCGATTTGGAAATCATATTCATTATGGTTGATTTTCCAACGTTGGTATACCCTACTAAAGCTACACGAACCATTTTATCGCGCGACTTTCTCTGGGTTGCCATTTGACGGTCAATTTTACCTAGTTTTTCCTTTAATAGGGTTATTTTTTGCGTAATAATTCGGCGGTCGGTTTCAATTTGTGTTTCACCAGGTCCGCGCATACCAATACCTCCCTTTTGCCGTTCGAGGTGAGTCCACATCTTCGAGAGTCGGGGAAGTAGATATTGATATTGAGCGAGTTCCACTTGTGTTCTTGAGTGTGCTGTCCGCGCTCGTGCCGCAAAGATGTCAAGAATCAGGTTGGTTCTGTCCATCACACGTTGTTCAAATATCCGTTCGAGATTCTTAATTTGCGAAGGACTCAATTCATCATCGAAAATGATTAGGTCGATTTTATGCTCTTTAACATACGCATCAATCTCTCGCACCTTGCCCATTCCTAGGTAGGTTTTGGGGTGTGTACTGACGAGTTTTTGAACAAAGCGAGCTTTTGTTTTTGCCCCAGCGGTTTCGGCTAAAAATTCCAACTCGTCGAGGTATTCAACGAGTTGGTCTGTAGTCATGCCTTTGGTTTGTGCGCCAATAAGCACGGCAGTTTCATCCCCATCTTGTGAGGTGTTTTTACTTATTTTTTCTATCATAAATTGTTTGTGTGTCCGCTATTTAGGAAATTAGACCATTCCTAGCCAGACTTTCCAAGGGATTCGGGACAAGAAAAGAACCAAACCAATAGCAAAAAGCAACATTGCTTTTTTGTATTTGTACTTATGTACAGTTTGTTTCTTTGCTTTTACAGATCCCATCGTTATTGCGATTACCCCCAATATATTGGTTGTAATATGTTCTATGGCCATTAATCGAAGGTCGGGGGTTTTCATAGTTTCGCTCCAATCGGCAAAGGCAGCTTGGGTTTTTGGGCTTAGCCAAATGTATAGTACTAGACCGGTTAAAAGCTGTAAATGGGCTAAGGCTACTGTAATCGTGGCTAGGAGTTTTTCTCTTTTGCCATAGTCACTTCCTCGGTTTACTTGTATCGTAAAGAATATTAAAACGAATACCAAAATTCCCAGTACGGCATAAGCTAAGCCTGAGTGTGCTTTTTGAAAAATAAAATAGAGCGAAGAATCTGTGTTCATAGAATGTGTGTTGGTGAATTAATATTTTTGTTAAGGCTTTTAAATCGTAGTCAAAAATACTACACAGCCGGCAACTCAACACACATTTTCCAATTAGTTTTGGTTTTCTCTAATAGTTTCTTTGAGAATTTTTTCGATTTTTGAGATTTTTGAAGCCGAAATGAATGTGATATCTAACTTTCTAGTGCGAATTTCTTGGGATGAACTGGCCGTCTTCAATACCAGCGTTTTTCTAAAACCTTTTTTCTTTATTTCGTACGACAGCAGGGAGCGCTTAGGGAATTCCGATGGTCCGTAATACGATAATCTCAGTACAGTTGTTTTAAATATAGGGTAATCAAACATGGATATAATCTCGTGGTCGAGCTTGAAGGTGACAAACCTGAATGTCTGCGCAGAAATAAACAAAACAAGCAATAAAGCTAGTGAAGGCCAAGTAAGAGATTCGGCGACATCGGATATGCTGCCTGGAATGATGTAGTTTAAGCTAAACAAAATAACTGTTGCAAGCAAAATTAAATATAACGTTATTTTAAGGCATAAAGCTAAAGCCTTGTTGCTTATTAACTGATGCTTCATATAAAAGTAAAATTCAGGAAATCCCTTCTTGTGATTTTTCGGTGATTTCGTTATTGTAAAAGCACATCAAATATGGTGATTTATCAGTGATTTCACTGCTGCAAAAGTACATCAAAATCACTTAGGTTTATCACTGGTAAAAAAGTTGTTTATCGATGTATTTGTAGACATTATTCGGCATCATGTAAGTGAATGGTTTTGCTTCTGCTATTGACCTTCTTATCATGGTTGAACTGATGTCTACCAATGGCGCGTCGGTGATGTGAATGTTTTCTCTATCAAAAAAATCCTTGGTTGGCAAGAACCCTGGACGTGGATAAACATAAATATTTTTTGTTTCTAATATCGAGTCTCCCTCTTTCCAGCGGTGCATGTTCAACAAGCTATCCATACCTATAATCATACCAAAATCTTTGTCGGGGTAGTCTAATTTTAGTTTGTTCAAGGTGTCAATGGTAAACGATGGTTTTGGCATATGGAATTCAATATTACATGTCCGCAGACCCTCTTTTTGCTCAATGGCTAGTTCTACCATGTATAAACGTTCGTATGCATCTAAAAGTGAGGATTTCTTTTTGTGAGGATTTTGCGGACTCACAACAAACCAAACTTCTTCAAAAGATTGCGTAAGTAGCATATACTCGGCAATGATTAAGTGTCCGATGTGGACGGGATTGAAAGATCCGAACAATAAACCAATCATCTGTTTAGAAAATTTTTCACGATTCTCTCCATGTTGTTTTTCGACTCATCTATTAAATCATTAGTGAGTACTTCGTCAAAATGAACTTTTCGCGTGAGTTCATAATTGGCTTTATGTACGCGTTCCGCAATTGATGCTAAGTCGTCTGTGCCGCGTTTCAGAAGTCTTTCCTCTAGGGTTTGAATGCTCGGCGGTTCAATGAATATAGCTAATGCTTGTTTGCCAAATATCTTTTTTAATCGAATTCCACCTTCTACATCTACGTCAAAGATTACGTGCTTACTTGCTTTGAAATGTTTGTCAATCTCGCTTTTTAGGGTGCCATAAAGTCTTCCTGGGTATACCTCTTCATATTCTACGAATTCGTCGTTTTGTATTTTTTTCTGGAATTCCTCAATCGTTAAAAAGAAGTAATCGACCCCGTGTTGTTCTTCTCCGCGGGGAGGTCTTGTGGTTGCGCTTATAGAAAAAGTAAGCTTGGGAAAGCGCGAAACGACATGCCTCACCAAAGTTGTCTTTCCCGCTCCACTGGGTGCTGAGAAGATGATAAACTTACCTTGAAAGGAATCCATTTGTCTATTTTTTTGTTGTCTAGTGCCTCTTTGAGATTCATCCTCTTCGGCGAAACTCATTCCTAATAGTTGAACCCTTACACACTTTTTTGAGAAAGGATTATCGTGTCAAGAATTAGGCTATATTCAGGTTGATTTCTTTAATCTGCTCAAGAATATCTTTCATTTCAACGACAATCCTCTGCATTTTATCGTGATTGCTTTTTGATCCTAGCGTATTGATTTCACGGCCAATTTCCTGACTGATAAAATTTAACTTGCGTCCGCTGGCTGTTTCTGCGTTGAGTTCTTCTTGAAAGTAATTTAGGTGCTGCAACAGTCGAACCTTTTCTTCGTTGACATCAAGTTTTTCCAGATAGTAAATCATTTCTTGTTCAAAGCGATCTTTATCATAACTACCTGCCGTTACGGCTTCCATTTTCTCGCTAATTCTCTTGCGAACGCTTTCCATTCGTTCTTTTTCATAGATTTGAATTTCCTCCAGTAAGTGTTTTATCTTATCGATATTACTCTGCAAATCCATTTTCATAGCGTCACCCTCAGCTTTCCGGTGCGCCTTGAGTTTTTGAACGCACTCTTGAACGGTGTTCATTAGAGTTAGAATTTCCTCGTCAGAAATATTGATGTCTTTGGAAACAGACTGCAGATCTAAACTTCGAAGGGCTGCTGCAAGAGGGTCTCCTTGTGCTTTGGCTTGGTCGAGTATGCGTTGGAAAACAAGAACAGCTGCTTGGATTTGGTCTTCGGGGATTTGTAGGCTTGCAGCGATGTCAACAGGTGTGACACTAATGCTAACTTCGACTTTTCCACGTTCCAATTCAATCTGAATTAGCTTTCGGATGTCTGATTCTAAACTTCTAATCCACTGTGGACCGCGAATGCTTAAATCTAGTCCTTTGCTATTTAGTGTGCGAATGTCTACTGAAAAAATGTAGCGCATTCCTCTTGTTTCGGATTGACCGAAACCGGTCATGGAATATACCATCAATATATCGATTTATGGAAAGATGACAAAGATACACTATTTCAATGGTATTGCTTAAGCTTGGAGATTTACTTTCGGAATGCTGCGCCTTTTATTATTTAGACTTGGCCTTTTCGCTTGTAAAAATACCAAGAAACGGCAACTACCCCCATCATCAGATATGGGATGAACATGAGGAAGAGAATCCCATTGTTTAAACCTTTCGCGGCTGTACTTCCGGAAGAAGATTCGGCAACTGCTTTACACATGGCACATTGCGCCAAACCAAGTTCAGGTAATAGACTAAGAATTGCTAATGCTAAAAAAGCGATGATGTATTTACGCATAATAAGGGGCCATAAAAATATAAACAACAACTCCGGTTACCGCTACGTAAAGCCAAATTGGGTAGGTCCATTTCACAATTTTCTTATGTCTATCAATTTGATTGACGTAAGCTCGGTAAATCGCCAACATTGCTAGTGGTAGAACAGGGACAGATAGGGCAATGTGTGAAATTAAAACGAAAAAATAGGTAGGGCGTAACCAACCTTCTCCACCATATGGCACGGGTTCGTTAGATAGTTTGGAGATTACGTAACTAACCAAAAACACTGCAGAGAGAATGAAGGCTCCTCCCATGACTAAGCGATGTTGCGCAATCATTTGTTTTTTTATGAATAGCCCACCTAAAACTAATAAGATCGCAGTGGATCCATTAATTACAGCATGAAAAAAGGGTAAGCCTTTTACCCATTGCCCTTCAATATCCAATCGTGCCTCTTCTGGTATTATCATCAGAATGGCTACTGCTACGGGTACTACAATCGATAAAACAGCTATCAAGGATAGAACCTTCTTTTCATTGGAGTTATTTGTGCTCATACCGATTTTATCTATTGACGATTTCTTGCTTTTTCTTCTTTTTCTGCCTGGTACTCTTTGCGAGCGCGATCTTTTTCCAGCTCAGCCTTTAGTACTTTGATGTCATCAACCATGTCTTTTATCTCGTGCAGCTCCAATGAGTTGTATACGCCAATGATGTTTCCGTATTCGTCTACTCTACTGCGAATTCGTCCTTCCCAATCTACAAGTACCAACATTTCAGAATGCAGAAAGCCACCTGGAGCTAGATCATCTTCCATGGCGCTTAATAAAAAGGCGTTGGCCAATGCGTAGGTTTCCTCTTTCTCTCCCCGCACAAAATTCCAAATTAATGGATTTCGGGGTTTATTTCCTAGATCAGTATAGTATTGCTTCAAAGCCTCTAGGGTGTCTTTTTCAGGGTCTACAGTGAACGACAAAATTCGGAAATCATCGAGATGTTTAAAGCGGTCGTAAATCTGATCTTTTAGTTGGAAGTTCATGGGGCCACAAACGCTAGGACAAGTAGTAAAGAAGAAGTTCACAACGGTTATGCGATCATTAAAAAAGGTATTGTCTACCAATTCGCCTTCTTGATTTACAAAGTTTATAAACTCAGGAATACTGTAGGGTATAGTATCTCCATCCTCCGATATTTGCGGAGGTCCAGCATATCCTAAGGTCGTGAAAAATATTTCTTTCACATTGTAAACCCAGATGTAATATAAGAAAAAGGGCAATATCAGTATGCTAACCAATATTACCCATTTGCGAATTGATGTCATTCGTTATTTTTTGTTTTCCGTGTCTTCTTAAAGAGTAACGCGCATAAGTTTAACTTGTTCTAAAACTCATGCGTGTTAAGTAGCTTTTAAGAGGTCAATGTTACCGCTCCCATATAGCCAGCTTCAACCAACACGATGAAGGTTAAATATGGTATAAGAATTAATGCGGGCAATGCAATTGACCAAATAAGACTCTTGCGTTCGTATTTCAAGTGCATGAAGTACATTACAATGTAATATGCTTTCACCAATGTAAGAATGATGAAGATATGGTTCAAAATTAGAGTTCCGGCAAACTTCGTCATTAAGATCGGAGGTTTGACGATACCTAAACCAACTTCAACTGCCGTTACGATGAGGAGTAACCAGAAAATGTTCCAAATCCAACGTGTTCCTTCGGGTTGTGCGTGATCTGCCATAATAGTTATTGTTTCGGTTGAAATTATACGAGGTAGAAGAAGGTAAATACAAATACCCAAACGAGGTCTACAAAGTGCCAGTAGAGTCCAACTTTCTCTACCATTTCATAGTGACCGCGACGCTCGTAAGTTCCTTTGGTTACATTCAAAAAGATGATGAAGTTCAACAATACTCCTGTAAATACGTGAAAACCGTGGAAGCCTGTAATGAAGAAGAAGAAGTTGGCGAATAGTGGGTGGCCATATTCATTTTCTTTCATGTTGGCACCTTGAACTACGTAGCTATTTTGCAAGAGTGAGACGGATTCTTTGTAAGAAATCAATTCGCGCTCCTTTCCTGGAAGTAGTAGTTGAAGACTCTTATCAGCGCCAAATGCATCACGAACTTGTTCGATGTTGAATTTTTCGTGGTGATCGTGCGTTGCTTCTTTGCCGTGAATAATGTCGTGCAACGAGAGTACGTGTCCGTCTGCATCCGCTACTTTGGCCATGCGTCCGTCTTCAAAGCGAACTGCGCCGTGCTCACCAACGATAAAGTGATACCACTCCCATGCTTGTGAACCTAAGAATATTGCACCACCAACAATGGTCGCTAGGAGCCAGTAGGTTACACCCTTCTGATTCATTTTGTGACCTTCATTTACAGCCATTACCATTGTCACAGAGCTCATGATCAAAATAAACGTCATTAAAGCTACGTAGAGTAGTGGATATTCACCGTGTAATCCGGGAAAATGTGTAAAAACGGCATCCGGATCGGGCCAAAGGTCTCCAAATTTAAAGCGATATGCGCCGTAACCAACAAGAAAAGCACTAAATGTTAGCGCGTCGGACACGAGGAAAAACCACATCATTAGTTTTCCGTAGCTGGCGCCAAGGGGTTCATTTCCACCTCCCCAGATAGCCTTTTCCGTGTTCTCAACAGTAGATTGTGAAGCCATGAATCTCAGGTTTTAATTGAATTGCAATATTACCGAACAAAATTTAAAAACAAGTATAATATCAACCATACGAGACCTAAAAAATGCCAATAGGTCGATGCAAGGTCAAAACCAAGCATTTCGTCGGCGTGATATTTTTTCAATAAAGCGTTAATCGATGTGACGGAAAGGGCTATAATTCCGCCGATTACGTGAGCAAAATGCAAAAAGCTTAGTGCGTAGATCCACGATCCGCTTACGTTACTTCCCGGACCGGTAAAAAAGATACCGCGGTCTATTAAATCATCCCAGCTTTGAAATTGAAAATAGGTGAAGACAAAACTTAATGCCCAAGCGCCCAATAATCCAATAAGGAATGTTTGCTGATTGTTACCGCGCAATGCGCGTCGACCAATGACCAACAAAATACTGGAAATGGCAAGTGTAATGGTGCTGTATAAAAATTGGTCGGGCAGACTGAACTCCATCCACAAGCCTTTTTCCTCCATAGACCCTTTGCTAACTAAGTACCCCGACATTAGTCCCGCGAAGGCCATAAACATACTAGCCTGTGCTATCCACAAGAGTGGTTTTTTCGCTCTTTTTTGCTGCTCTTTTAGTGTTTCGTCCATCGTCATATTTCGCTCTGTCATTTGGTAATAAAGTGGTCTACCACCCAGATTATTTGGGTGAGACTTAGATATAAGATGCTATACAGCATTAATTTTCGAGCCGCCGTATGGTCGAGTCTTCGGAAAAGCGCTAGTGCGCGGAAGACGAGAATAGCTCCCAATATTAATACGATTAGGGTGGCTACACCACTTACAGTGAATCGTCCTGCCAAGCCAAAATATGGAAGTAATACGAGTAGTATGAGTCCGGTTGAATAAAGTAATGCCTGAAAAGCGCTTTGTCGATCTGGTTTACCGGAGGGTAATAAGGTGTAGCCTGCTTTTTGGTAATCCTGGTGTAACAACCATGCAATGGCCCAAAAATGTGGAAACTGCCAAAGAAATTGCCAAGCAAATAAAGTTCCGGGCTCAATTCCAAAGGAGTTTGTAGCGGCCACCCAGCCTAACATAATTGGGATGGCTCCCGGAAAAGCTCCAACAAACACCGCAAAGGATGTTTTGCCCTTAAGTGGCGTGTAAACCAGGGCGTAAAGAACCACTGAAGCAGCACCAAATATGAAAGTCAAGAAATTTAGACTGTATAGTAGAATCAAGCCAGCAACTAAAAGTGTGAAGGCCACCAGTAACCCCTCATTGATCGACATCCTGCCGGAAGCGATAGGGCGATTTGCGGTGCGCTTCATTACTGCGTCCTGCTGCTTTTCTATGATTTGGTTGAATGCATTGGCGGCTCCCGTAACCAAGATCCCGCCAAAAATTAAGATGATGATTTCCCAGAAGCGAACGGTAATGGCTCCTAATAAATATCCGGTAACTGAAGAGAATACAACGCTAGACGACAATCTGAGTTTCATCAACATCAGATAATCTCTCCAACGAGGCACGGCGGCATGTAATGTAGCACTATGCTGTGTATCCATCTTTCGGGTAAAAAAATTTCCGGCAAAAATAGCGCACCCAACGATTATGGGGAAATACTATCTTGTTAAACTATACAACGTTTTTTTTGCCCGTCTGTTTATACCTTTTTATACGGCTCTTTGTACTAAGCGCTTTCCCCATTTCCTATTGAGATGATCCATCGCTTGGTAAAGTTTTATTTGCGCTACATTGTCGAAAAGATTTATCTGATAATTGCCCTGAATAAGCGCGGTGAACGACACACCTACTAGCCTAATACGCATTCTACGCTCATAAACACTGGCAAACAGTGATTTTACATGTGGCAGTATATGATGATCTAGGGAGGTATACGGTATATTCACTTGCCGGGTATGTGTGTCGAAGTTTGCATAGCGGATTTTCACACGTATGCACCCGGTTAATTTTCCCGATTCACGCAGTTTCCCAGCCAATTCTTCGGTCATCTTTACCAGCGATCGACCAACCATGTCGATGTCGATCGTGTCTTCCTCGAAGGTCTGCTCTGTCGACATCTGCTTGCGTTCGGTATAGGGCTCTACCTTGCTGTTGTCGATGCCGTTGGCGCGCTCCCAAATATGCTTACCGTTTTTTCCAAATACTTGTACTAGCATGTCCACCGGCATTTGCTGCAGTGTGAGAATGCGGTTCACCCCGAGCTGCTGAAGTGTTTGTGTGGTCTTTGGTCCAATCATCGGAATGCGCTGTACGGGCAAGGGCGCGAGAAATGGTCGCTCGCTGCCAGGGTCTACCCGCAATTTCCCGCAGGGCTTGGCCTCGCCGGTAGCTACTTTTGATACTGTTTTGTTGCTGGATAAACCCATCGATATAGGTAACCCACTCTCGGAAATAATGCGTTCGCGCAACTCCGAAGCCCATTGCGATGCTCCGATAAAACGGTCCAGACCAGTAATGTCAAGGTAAAATTCATCGATGGATGTCTTTTCATATACCGGCGCCTGATCGGAAATGATATCGGTAATTAACCGGGAGTACTTGCTGTAACGCTCCATATCGCCGCGAAGTACAATGGCCTCCGGACAGCGTATGCGAGCCATTTTCATAGGCATGGCCGAGTGTACGCCAAACTTCCGAGCCTCATAACTACACGCCGCTACCACCCCGCGATCTCCGCCCCCTATAATCAC
>REDE01000135.1 GCA_007693635.1 Flavobacteriales bacterium
TTGTCATAGTCAAGGTCTTAGTCATCTATGTCCAATTCCCAAACAACCAATAAAACGTAAAATTTTTCTCCCTATATTTGTAGGACGTTTATTCTCACAGATGATGATGCTACTAAAAAATAATAATGTGGGTTTTTTGGCAATGAAGGATGTTTTTTTCGTTAACAAGCTTAGAATAGGTGCCGAAAAATGGTGGGCTTAGCATCACCATAATTAGAATGTATCCATAAAGTGAAAGCGGCAAGGCTAGAAAATTCGAGAGCGAGGCTTGCGACCCCCATAGCTAAAGGGGCAATCAAGGAGTTCACTAACGTAATTGACTGGACATTAAACTGAGCGTAATGAAGCTATCTGGCATTATTGCCGGACACTAATTACACAAGTCTGAAAACGCTACTTTAAAAATGCCCTACATGACACGAAAAAATATCTTCAAAAAGTTCTGGCTTGTTCTATGCTTACATCAACTTATTTCTTGTGGGCAAAAAGAAAATGCCTGTTTTGACAAAAAGTGCATTTACTTAAGTGGCCACGATGCCACATATATGGGTGTTTTTATTGATCAATCATCAGACTCCACGCTATATTCCATCCAACTAAAAACCGGCGGCGGCAATTTTTTATTTCAAAAAAAAATGAAATACATTGTTGAAAGAATGCCAAGTTTAAAACATCCTGACAAATTCATTTCCGAAAGCACCACCGGATTTATAGAAAATAACGAAGGCATTTGGCTGCATCCGCCTAGAGTAGATAAATTCAAATTTATCACACAATTAGCCCCCTATCCCGAAGTTCGGTTTCCTATTACGCCTGGTGATTCACTATCCGGAAGCATTCACATGATGGGCAATTGGGGCGATTGGACCGGGCATTCCTCGGAGTTTTATCTCCATGTTGTTACCGACACCAGTATAGCTACTATTGACGGACTTGAAAAGGCTTACATCCTCAAAGGATGCGGTAGTATTCTCGAAAAGACCTCGTGTGTCACTTATATATTTTCCAATACAAGAGGCTTCATTTACGCAAAATACGAAAACAGTGATTTGGAAACTTTTGAAATGAAAAGGCATCTCGATAAAGGGGAATTCTCGTTTTAAGGAAAAACCAATTCATAGATGGTAATAAAAATTATAATTATGAAGTAAATTTGAGGGTATGCACGCATTGTAAGCTTCGACAAAATCAGAAGGAAACCCACACAAGAAATAATTCTCACCCAGGAGAATGATCAAAAGTGAAGTCCTCCCGACAGCTATCGTGAGACCTATTAAAAAACAACGGCGAAGCCATCATGAATACCATTAAAAATAATAAGACATGAATAATTTTGAACAGTCGAAATTAGAATTAACTTTATACAACAGCCATCCGAAACTTTACAAGCAACCAATACTTAAACACTAAAAAATGTCAAACATAGACCTAATCATTGAAGAAAGAGCCGCCGATATTGGAGATTTTCTGGTCGGCAGACTCTTGCCTTTTCGTCAAAAACGAATGGTTGGTCCATTTATCTACATTGATCACATGGGACCCGTAAAGCTAAATGCACGCGATAACTTCGACGTGCTGCCCCATCCACATATTGGATTATCGACGCTAACCTTTCTATTTGAAGGAAGCATTATGCATAGAGACTCTCTAGGCAATCAAAAAGAAATCAAACCTGGAGAGGTAAATTGGATGACGGCGGGCAAAGGCATCGTTCATTCGGAAAGAACCCCCGAGTATTTGCGTGACTCCGAATTGATGATGCACGGACTGCAAATCTGGGTTGCTCTACCAAAAGATTTGGAAAAAATGACGCCTGAATTTGTCCACATACCAAAAAGCGAAATTCCTTCATGGTCAGATAATAACATAGAGTATCGTTTGATTGCAGGAGAAGCGTTTGGGAAGACTTCGCCGGTGCCGGTTTACAGCAAACTCTACATGATTGAACTAAAAAGCAGTCAAAAACAAAAAATTGCGATTGGTGAACACCTTTACGGCGAGTCGGGACTATACATTCTGCAAGGCGGAGTAGAAACTAAGGGCCAAAAATTCGGCCCCAAGCAAATGCTAGTTACCAAAGACAGTCAATTATGCGAATTCACCATCTTGGAAAATAGCATCATCTACCTTTTTGGAGGAGAGCCCTTTCCCGAAGAGCGGTTTATTGATTGGAACTTTGTAGCCTCTGATAAAGAATTTATTTCAGAAGCTAAGGCCCGCTGGGAAAAGCAAACATTTCCAAAAATTCCGGGTGATGATCAAGAGCATATTCCCTACCCTTCATTAAAGAAATAAACGCCGCTTATGGCCGAAGACCTAAAACGCGTCTATGAATTCTCGTCACGAAACCAACTCCACGAACTGTGCACCAACAAAGCGGACATAATCACCAGTGCGGTTAACAAAACCCATTGCACTGGATCTTTCATTTTTCCCCATTCATCGATGAAGTGTAATGTGTGAAATCCAAGATAAAAAGGTGAGGCGATCAAATGCAATAATCGAATGACTTTATGATTGACGTACAACGAGACACTTATGTAGAGCAATGGTAGTACGTATAAGGTTAGTCGCTTGATCATTTCCACATCAGGAACACCGTCATAACCACTCTTTAACACATTTACACCAAACCTAAGGTTGTGTAGCCCCATAAATTGATGGAGGAGCATCCCTAAGGTGATGAGTATCCATAAAACGACAACTCGCTGAGCTTTCATTTGATTCATAGGAAATTATATTATAGTTGAACATCAAAACCGGCGGTGATAAATCGAGGTAAACCAAGACTTATTCCCTGCGGACGACGGGTAGCAATATAGCGCTGGTCGGTAATATTTTTTACGGCAATATTCACCCTTGTTTTCCAAGGACGAATGTGGTGATACAATCCAAAATCCAATAAGGTGAATGCATCCATCTTGCCAAATCGTCCGTTATTAGTCGGCAAAACACTATTGATATCGTCTGTAAACTGCTCCCCAACATGCGTTAAGGTAAAGCGCATTCCTGTGCCAAATGGAGCCTCAACGGTGAGTCCGGACGAAATAGTAAGGTCAGGTGCATAAGGAAGGCGATTCCCGCGAATATCGACCCCGTTAACAATCCGGCTCTCGTTGAAAGTTGCGCGTAAAAATGTGGTTTGAGCGTCGAGCAAAATCAACCAAGGACTCTGAACGAGTTCCCTGAAGTTGAGCTCAATTGAAGCCTCTACCCCTTGATTGAGCGTTGCTCCGGCGTTAACCACTCCGAATGCCTGACCTCCAGACTCAGAAGCAGCAATAACCTGATTCTCAAAATCCAATAAAAAGTAGGTTAACTCAGCGCGCAAGCCAGGTGCGATCTTTGTGCGCAAACCCGCTTCATAATTCCAACTTTTCTCAGCATCAAGATCGAGGACGGGATTTGCAAAAGTGAAATCAATGGCGTCTTTAACACGCGGAGGCGAATAACCTCGATGGACACCACCATAAAGGTTCAAATTTGGATGAAGAAAAATACCCGCACCTACTCCAGGAATAAGTGTTCTAATGCGGTTGTTTGCCGTAATGAGCGTGTCGCGACTCGATTGGCGGAAAATTTCACGCTCAAAAGCATAATCTTCAACACGAACGCCTGGTGAAAGCTCAAAGTATTTACCCAACTTTATCTGATTGAGAACGTATGCGCTGAGGGCATTTCCCGTGCGAACCTCATCGTTTACGAGTTGTCCTGAGATCGCGTCTGCACTAGAACCGTTGATGCGCTGCTCAAAAGCTCTTTCAAACATGTAACGATAGCCAACATGTAATTTGTACTCGACAAAGTCCGCGAAGTATGTCTGCCACTCCGCTTTCTGCTCAAAACCGGCTACCTGGAAAGTCCGGTTTCTATTCCCCGTGCGATCCCGCATAAAAATGGCGCCACCAGCAACAGTTGTATCTCCCCAAAAAGTCCCGGTAAAATCACCCGGAAGTATATTATTGCCATTTTCATCAAAGCTATTGAGCGCAAAATCCTGGCGGCGCCAATCTCGCGTTGTGGTATTGGCGAAAAATGTGCTGTGCAGACTCCATCCATTACCTATACTATATCGGTGGTTGGCCGAAACCGCCATGCGCTTGACGTCCAAATTGTCGTTGGGCGCGATGAACTCGAAATCATTGGTGCGCTGGTCAAACATGCTTTGGGTCATCCCCAAGTAGGTGGAGTTTGAATTTTCGTCGTACGCTGAAAATTTGATTCCTAATACTGATTTATTGGAAAGCGGAATACGGACTTTCGCATTCAAATCGTTGAGCACAAATTGTGTACCCGCCATATTATCGGCTTGTTTACGCAAATACGTGACCTGAATTCCGGTATTGTCGTATGTGTTTCCGTATTGCGCCAACAATGAAGTGTAGCCACCTTGACCACTTTGTAACTTAAGTTTCATCTCTTGTTCTACCGGAGGCTCCGCCGTGATGAAATTAATTACCCCTCCAACCGACTGCGGTCCGTAAAGAATTTGACCGCTTCCCTTAATAACCTCTACACCCTGCATGCGATCGATGGAAGGCGAATAATACATTTCGGGCTCACCGTAAGGATTCAAAGCAACGGGAACACCATCTTCCAATATCAAGACCTTTCTTGAACGATCCGGATCCAATCCACGAACCCCAATATTCAGTCGAAGTCCGGCGCCTTCTTCGTCCACCACATGTAGTCCGGGCGTGCGTCGCAAAACCTCATTCGCCGTAACAGCCTGCATCCGGTCAAGCTCCTCTTTGGGAGTAACCTTTACACTTCCCGGTATGTTTCTAAATAAATGATCGCGCTGAACAACTACCTGTGTGGCAAATAATTGAAAGGGATCGTTCTCTAAATCAAACCGAAAAGTCAAGGAGTTTTCACTTACCTGAATGGACCTACGAAGGGTTTTCATGCCAATAAACCTCACTTCCATAACGTAATCCCCCTCCGGCACCTGATGAAGGATTAATGCCCCTAAATCGTTGGTAATGCCTTCAAAATTGGAATTCAAAAGACGAACTGAAGCTCCGCCAAGAGCCATATTATTGTTAAACACATTTACACTTACTGACCGCATCTTTCGGCTGTTCTCAACCCTTGTGCCTCGTAAAGAGTCGTTGTACGTTGTGGGTAGATCAACACTGGCCGAGAGACCGAAAGATGCAATTAACGTCAGTACTAGATAACGCATGTTTTTTACTTTTATTTGGAATAATTAAAAATAGCGCGGCAAAAGTATTGACTGGCAAAAAAACACGCAACACTTATTTAGATTATTTTAAAATAAGGTTGGCGGGTGGCTGATGGATATAATTAGATTGAAAAATAGAATGTTACGAGCAAGCTTTCCTTGAATTTATCGAGAAACATCGACGATATGTTAGCGAATTAAGCTAATATTTCCCTTTCGATCAGCAAAAATCCAGTGACCATTTTGATCTTGAAACTCATAACGCAGTCGATAAATATAAACGCCTGTACTTTGATTATTGCCATCCCAGGCAACTTCTGGATTCTCTGTGAAAAACACTCGTGTTCCCCAACGGTCAAAAATTGACAGCTCATAAAACTTGATATTGCACAAACTTTGTGGTCGCCAGAGATCATTCATCCCGTCACCATTGGGCGTAAACGCAGATGCTACGTACATTGGACAATGACAATCCCTGTACGACACGGTCCATTGCTGTTCAAACGTGCCACAAGCATTGGTCACAAAAAGCGTATACTCGCCAGCGGTGGCAATTGGACGTTCATGACCGGTGTATCCGTCTGACCAATAGACTTCGTAGTCCGCAGAAAGCCAAGACAAATCGAGCCTAGGCGATAAATCTGTATGACAGTACGATGTATCGGCGTCATAAAAATACAAGGAGTCATGAACCTCGAGATAAACAGAATCCTCAAAAACTCCACAACTATTGGTTGCCCGAACTTTATACCAGCCTGAATTTTCAACCCGAACGGAAGCACCACTTATTTCATCATTCCAAATTGTATTTTCATGCCCCGACTCCAAGAGGAATCCTCGACACACTACATCTACTGCATTGAAAGCAAACGCGATAGATGTTTCGGGATATACCGTGATTGTGTCTCGAGAAACCGAACATGAATTATCAACTTCCAACCAATATGTTCCGGGGGCATTTACCCAAATGGCTTGCGTACTCTCGCCCGTACTCCACAGATATTGATAATTTCCAGAAGGTCCACGCAACTCAATTTCTGATTCACCCTCAACACAAATGACTGTATCTCCGCCCAAGTCAAATTGTGGTTCGCTCAAAAAATCAACATATACACTGTCGTAAAAATGACCACAGGCGTTTGATAATCGCAACCAATACCAACCGGTAGAGTCAACGGAAAACTCTATATCCGAAGATCCATCACTCCACAATCTAGAACCATCCAAAGGAGAACGTAAAACAAGTGTATCGCCGCTACATAATACCGAGTCCTCACCAATTCTAAAGTAAAGCGCACTATCAATCATCACCCAAACTGAATCAATCAGTGTATCACAAGGTGTTTGAAGTCGAACCCAATACAAGCCTTCTACTTGAACGGAAATTTGTGAGGTGGTATCACCCGTACTCCAAAGATAACTGGCTCCCGGATTAAACGCATTTAACGTAAGTGTGCTACCCGCACAAAATCTAGCAAATTGACCTAAATTAGCCGATAAATTTCCCAAAATAGTAACTGAGAATTGGTAGACAAGCGTGTCGCAAAAATGAAACAACATCAATTCATATAAACCACTCTGCGTAATCGTTGTGCTGTTTGTAAGACTACCGTTACTCCACCAATAATTCACCCCAGGCTGATACGGAACACTCAAGGATAAAGTCCCAAAACAAATGATAGTGTCCTGAAATATGTCCACCGGCATTATCGATGGCGACGGCATTACCAAAACGGAATCGGTGCGTACACCACACATATTACTAATGGTACAGATATACCAACCCGGACTACCTGCAAGAACGGCACGAGAAGTAGAACTTAGCATACCCGACCAATGATAGGTGGAACCGTGATTACCAGCGTCTAACAATTGCATCTGATTTTGACACAAATACACTGTATCAGGAAGTACTCGTATGGGTGGAGAAACAAAATTCACCGAAATTGTATCTGTGATACTCCCACAAGCGTTTATCAGAGTCAAAATATAAGTGCCCGTAGATGTAATTGACCGCACACCACCCACCACTCCATCTGACCACTGATAGGTATTTGCCCATGGATGATTGATTTCTATGTGTAAGCTATCGCCCAAACACATCACCGTGTCGCCCGGAAGATGTAAAGGCGGCATGGGCCATACGCGCTTTACGTGAAATGTACGCTGACCCGTTCCACAAAGTGAATGAATTTGCACTGAATAATGACCTGGTTGCGAAACCAAAATACTTGACAGACTTTGTCCGGTAGACCAACTATACGAAGCTTGAGGAAAAATTCCCGCATGAAGCCAAACGGGGAAACCCATGCAAATCTCCACAGTATCAATAAAATTCTGGGGCGGAGCACTCCATCGCTGAACAAAGAAAGAATCGAGGACGACGCCACAGGGACCATTGACCTCGACGAAATACCAACCGCTGTTGGATACCTGAATTTGCGAAGAAGATGCGCCAGTACTCCATTGGAAATGATGACCCGCTGAGGCTGTATAGCCCAAAATGGCCGAAGTGCCCGGACAAATAAACACTGAATCATTCGTCGCAATGCGCTGAGGCGCTATTGTCTGCTGAACATAAAACGAATCTCGAAAGGCACCACAAATGGTCTGATAGTCGACCCAATACCATCCTTGCGCACTCACGGAGATTTGTGAATTCGTCGATGAATTACTCCAAACTGCTGACCATGATTGCGAAGGAGTTTGCAAGTTAAGTGTGTTGCCCATGCAAACAAGTACCGTATCAACTCGAGAACCTAAACCTCCAAATATCGTAACCTGAATACTGTCTTCTATTATCCCGCAAGCGTTATGAAGTCGAGCCCGATACATGCCTGAATGCTGAACACTTCGCGTAGAACTTGCAAAGCCGTCGAGCCAAACTGCACCTGAAGGGAGCGTCAAAGACAAAGTATTACCCAAACAAAGTACGGTATCAGAAGGAAGTAAGGCGTTTGGTAAGACGTCCGTGGAAACAAAAAACGAATCTACACGGGAACCGCATGAATTTACAATCTGAACGCCGTACCAACCCGACGATTGTATTTGTCTACATGAGGCTGATGGCCCCGAAACCCATTGATAATTCGTCCCCATAACCTGAGGCAAACAGAGTAAAAGTGTGTCCCCCAAACAAATGGCCGTGTCTGAAAAAGGAAGACTTGGCGCGTGATCCACAATAACCTCTACAGAATCGACTACGATACCACAATGATTGGTCACTTGAACCCAGTAAACACCTTGATGCTGAACCCAAATTCCCGGAGTGGTATCGCCGGTTGACCATAAATACGATGCTCCCGAATTAAAAGCGTCTAAATACAAACTTCCACCCTGGCAAAATTGAACCAATGAACCCAACTGTACCTGAGGCAAACAATCTGCAAACAATGACCGCGAAACCAAAAAAACGAAAATAAAAACTATCTTGTACATAGAGCCCGTCGATTTAAATGATTAAACATTCACACCAAACTATCAAAATTTGCAAATTCACAAATTGTAAGAATTTTCTGCAAATATATAAAAGCGGATGATTTGTAAGCAAGAGAGCATCGAAAAATTTTTTAATGTTGCTTTTCAGTCTATTAAAAATGTATGATGATTCATTTTTAACAAAAGTCAAACTCGAGAACATATACTTCAGGATCATCAACGATAAGTGAAATAAATAACTGCTTGCTTCGACAAAAACACGTAATATTGTAATTTACAAGCACGATGATAGACTAAATAAAGTCTAAGCAACTAAATATCTCAGTCATTGAAAGCAATATATCTATTTTTCAGTCTCACAATATGTTCCCTGCTGAACGCGCAAATCGTTGTTGAAGGTAAGGTTATAGACAGTCATGATGAAAAGGCTCTGCCATTTGCGAACGTAATTTTAATCGGTAAAAACCAAGGAACAATCAGCGACTTAGAAGGGCGATTTAGTCTACAAGTCAACGCATTACCAGCAACTATAAAAGTGAGCTACATTGGCTACATCACCCGAGAAATCGTCATTAATAAACAGGGAGAAAAAGCGATGGTTGCTTTAGAAATGAGCGCCTCTAGTCTAAGCGACGTAACGATTTTTGCCGGAGAAAACCCCGCCCTTCGACTTATTCGCGGTGTAATGGATAATCGCGCAAAAAACGACCACGAAAATTTAGCTTCGTACACCTGTAGAAGCTATAACCGAATGAGGATAGGCCCTGTATTTACTTTTAGCGATAGTGTATTACCGCCGCAAGAAGTTTGGACGAATGAATTTAAGCAATTGAAAACAAACGATTTCTTTCTTAGTGAATCGGTAGGAACTCGCACCTATCGCCGTCCCGGAAAGGCCATTGAAGACATTGAAGCAACTCGAACCAGTGGTTTAAAGCAGCCTCTGTTTGCCATTTTCGCTACCCAATTACAATCCTTTACTTTTTACGAGCCCTCCTTTACACTTTTAGACTTGGAGTATTTAAGTCCGTTCAACAAGCATCTGGAACGCTATTACAAATACCGCATTACGGACACAATGGTTGTCGACAATGGTCGTGACACTATTTATACCGTGCAGTTTGAGCCCCAACCCGACCGCAAATTTCAATCGATGTACGGACGCATTCAAATTCAGGCTCCTGACATGGCCATCCGGTCGGTATTTGCGCAGCCCACCTCAATTCCGGGTCAAAACTTTGAAGTCGAAATTCGTCAACTCTACGAAAAAACCTCAGTATGGTTTCCTACTCAATTGCACGCGGACATTCGATTTAATCAAAATGAAATAGCGAAAGGGAAAGTTGACACTGCGGGAACCGTTAAATTTACAGCACATTTGAACGGCGAGATCCGATCCCACTTCAGCGATTTGCAAGTCCAGGAAGAAAAACGATTCAAAGTCCCCACCGGAATTGCTGCCCGAATACAGTCAGATGCCGCCGATAAAGACGAACAGTTTTGGCTAAGTCAACGAGCTATTGAACTCTCCGAAAGGGATTTAGCAACCTACAAGTTGATTGATAGTTTGGGAGAAAAGTACAATTTTGACCGCATGATCAACATTGTACAAACCATTAGTGACGCCTACGTGCGACTAGGGAAATTTGATCTTGATCTCAACAAACTCATGCGATTTAATCGCCACGAAAACATTTATTTAGGCGTTGGTGGAATAACCAATGATTTATTTTCAAAACGCATTCAACTCAACGGCTTCGGAGGATATGGCTTTGGCGATAATCGCTGGAAATACGGATACGGATCACAAATAAAAATCACCAACAGTCTTTGGGTAAGCGGTGGATATTTTTTTGATTTACAAGAATCCGGAGGAAATAACTTCGGGATTCGCTCGAGAGGTACCCTTCTGGAAAACACCCGAAATCTTCGTCGTTTCAACATTTCCGTTTACGACGAGCTGAGTGCCGCCTTTTTTCAGGTGGAATGGCACCCTATCGCTACCTGGCAAAACAAATTGCGAATACAGCGCGAAAATCGATTTATAGTCGGTAGTGAATACGGTTTTTACCATCCGGATATTACGGGAAACCAATGGCAAAATGGCTTTACTTATACAATGATACAGTATGAGGGAAGATGGGCACCAAATGAGCAGTTTATAGAAAACCGCGGCCGTAGACAACTGGTCGAGCCCGCGTATCCCATTTTCCGGTATTCCATCGAAAAAAATATCCCGAGCTTGTCGGTTGATGAGGGTGATTTTTGGAGAGCAGAATCTCAGCTCGACTTTAGCTGGAACAATCCCTACCGAGGCGTATTACACGTGCGACTTCAAGGTGGGCATACGCAGGGAATATCCGCTTACAGTTATTTATACTCGCCACTTTCAAACCTCCACGTAAACCAAAACGCTTGGATAAAACAGTCTACGCTCGGCGATGCAATGGCCTTTGAAACGGTTGGATTCAACGAGCTACTTTACCAGAGTTATGCCGCAACAATAGCGCATTGGAACATCCGACAACTGCTATTCAAGAGAAACAATAAATTCCCCGAATTGGCATTTTCAGCAAAATTCATGTACGGAGAAGCCCCAGCAACCGGAGAGCATCTCGGTCTCACTTTCCACTCTGGAGCCGTAAGTGAATTTGGAGTTGAATTCCTAAAATTATTCGGAGGAATTGGCCTAGGTATTTATCATCGTCCCGATGACCGAGCCATATTTCCTTGGGTGTTCAAATTAAGGATATAATTTCTAGCAGAAAATAAGACACAAAAAAAGCCGGCTTAAACACCGGCTTTTAAAATTCATATGCAGAAAGGCTGATTAATCGGCCAATACGGAAACTTTATTATCGCGAACTTCTACCACCCCGCCTTTAATTGGGAAAATTTGAGGTTGTTGACCCTTAACTTCCATGACAATTTCTCCAGAGGTAAGTGTGGAAATGAGATCCGCGTGGTTTTCCAAAACCTGAAAACGGCCTTGGATACCCGGAAACTGGATTGCATCGGCTTGGCCGGAATACAACTTTTTTTCTGGTGAGATGATATCTACTTGCATGCTGTAAAGGATTAATGCTAAGGTGAAGTTTGAAGTTCACCTTAGCGTTCATCGTAAATTATTTATTCTCAGCGAGCATTTTCTCACCGGCCTCGATGGCTTCTTCAATAGTACCTTTTAGGTTAAAAGCCGCCTCAGGATACTGGTCAACCTCACCGTCAAGAATCATATTAAATCCTTTGATGGTATCTTCAATGCTAACCAATACACCTTTCAAACCGGTAAACTGCTCAGCTACGTGGAAAGGTTGAGAAAGGAAACGCTGTACACGACGAGCGCGGTGTACGATCAATTTATCCTCTTCACTCAATTCATCCATACCAAGAATGGCGATGATATCCTGAAGTTCCTTGTAACGCTGCAATGTCTCTTTAACTCGCTGTGCACACTTATAGTGCTCATCACCAACAATCGAAGGATTGAGGATTCGTGAGGTAGAATCAAGTGGATCTACCGCCGGGTAGATACCAAGTTCAGCGATTTTACGACTCAATACGGTAGTAGCATCCAAGTGAGCAAAAGTAGTAGCCGGAGCAGGGTCAGTAAGGTCATCCGCAGGTACATAAACGGCCTGAACAGATGTAATTGAACCGCGCTTGGTTGAGGTAATACGCTCTTGCATCGCACCCATCTCTGTAGCAAGTGTAGGCTGATAACCTACCGCTGAAGGCATACGTCCCAAAAGAGCCGAAACCTCAGAACCTGCTTGCGTAAAACGGAAAATATTATCGATAAAGAAAAGGATATCACGACCTTGACCTTCGCCATCACCATCACGGAAGTACTCCGCAAGTGAAAGACCAGAAAGTGCCACACGTGCACGCGCCCCTGGAGGCTCGTTCATCTGTCCGAAAACGAAAGTCGCCTTGGATTCCTTCAATTCATCATCATTGATGGCGGATAAATCCCAACCACCTTCTTCCATAGACTCTTTAAACTTATCACCATACTTGATGATATTGGCTTCGATCATCTCGCGAAGCAAGTCGTTACCCTCACGAGTACGCTCACCTACACCAGCGAATACAGATAATCCACCGTGACCCTTTGCGATGTTGTTGATCAACTCCTGAATCAATACGGTCTTACCAACACCAGCACCACCAAACAAACCAATTTTACCACCTTTTGCGTAAGGCTCAATCAGGTCAATAACCTTGATACCCGTGTAGAGAATCTCTTCAGAGGTTGAAAGGTCTTCGTATCGTGGAGGGGCATTGTGAATGGAGCGTTTTTTATTACTGTCCAACTGACGCATACCGTCAATAGCTGTTCCAGTTACGTTAAACAAACGTCCTTTAATATTGTCGCCAATGGGCATAGAAATAGGAGCTCCAACTGCGCGGACTTCCTGACCTCTTCTCAAACCATCTGTAGAATCCATAGCTACTGCACGAACGGTGTCTTCACCAATATGCTGCTGAGTTTCTAAAATGAGCTTTTGACCATTGTGCTCAATTTCGAGCGCTTCGTAAATCTTAGGTAATTCAATGTCCGTGGTATCGAACATTACGTCCACAACCGGACCGATAATTTGAGAAATTTTTCCTTTGATTTCAGACATGTTAGGAATCTTTAGTGGCGTTGAAATACACCTGTTTAATTCGGTGGCAAAAATATACCGAATTACCGAAGGATTGCCATTTTTTTTGCATTATTTTAAAACTTCCGCAAAAAAGAGAGAAAACCACCCTAAAGAATTGTTTTTCAATACAAAAAATAGCGCAACCCGGTCGAAAAAATGACATTTAAAAACTTATTCAATCGATCAATTTATCGGTCAATTGGGGTATATTTTGCATATAGCCGCATCTTCATTTGCAAAAACGATGATCAATTCTCAATCAGGTCGATCATTTTTTTCACCGCTTGATAAATATTGCTTCTAATCTGCAGTATATCCGCTTCCATCATGTAGCAGGGGGCGCAAACAATTTTATTTTCAACATCAACCGATACCTCCTCCACGGTTTTCATCTCTACACGAGCTCCGGCAACTTCCATTCCCCCAGAAATAGCGTCGATATCGTAAGGTGAAGCAGCTTCATTGCTCCCTACGCTTAGGGTTGACTTTACACCCGTATCTTGCAGCGCTTTAGCCACTGTGGTCGGACTCATGCATAGAGCAGCTATAGGCTTAGCTTGCTTTATAACCGAACGCAAAAAATCGCGAACAAGAGGATCAATTTCGCCATCTGGACCCGAAAAAGCCCATTTGGTGAAATTTTTTGCCGTGCCAAATCCGCCGGGAAGGACCAACGCGTCAATCTTATCGACGTGACTCAAGGTCAAAGCTTCGATTTCACCTCGTGCAATGCGAGCTGACTCCACCAAGACATTTCTCTGCTCCGACATCTCCTCACCGTTGGTGTGATTGATTACGTGATGCTGCTGAATATCCGGTGCTAAACAAATGTATTCGTGACCTAATTCACGGATAGCTAGTAGAGATAAGACCGCTTCCTGAATTTCCGTGCCGTCATAAACTCCGCTACCGTGAAGCAATACGCCTATTTTCATACCTGAAAAATTTTAATTGTCTTAGAAAATTAACTCGGCTAAGATACAAATCAAAAAGTATAGTCCATTCGCAAATAGGCCATTCTTCCGAAAATGGGACCCCAGACCATGGTGGCGTCAAAATCACTTGAAAAAGGCGCTCCAGCCCCAAATATTGGTCTGTCCTGACGGAAGTCAAGTATGTTTTCCAAACCCAGAAAAAGCGAAAGTTTGTTGTTTACATCCTTGCGGATTTGTCCGTTTAAAATAAAGAAGGCTGGAGAACGTGCGTCGAGTTGAGGGTGATCCGGAAGTCGTTGAGAGGCATACCAATTGACAGTTAAATCAAAAGCCCATTCATTTCGAGTCTCGTACTCAATATTTACAAATGCACGATGAGGAGAGAGTAATTGTGTCTCGCGCAAACCACTGGCAAATGGCTGTTGAACATCCAAATACTTATACGCTACCCTACCCTGCCATCTGCGAAGAAACTCGTAATCCACCTGAGCCATTACTCCACGTGAAAAACCTCCCTCACCGAAATACAGCGCGGTTTGATTGGTTGAAGCATCAACATCTACCACGAGCTGATTTAAAAAATGTGTGTAATACGCATCAAAAACAATCGTACCCTTGCGATAAAACCAACGGAATTCTTGCTGCAAACTCACCCCAAAATTCCAAGCAACTTCCTGCTCAAATTGAAAATCGGATAAATCCAATGCATTCACCGACGAGACCATAGATCGACTGCTGGCCAAAAGATTCAAATTCTCCTGTACGGGCAAGGGAGACCTTCTTCCCATTCCGGCATGGGCTCGTAAAATGGTGTTTTCCTGTACCGCATAACGGAGGTGAAGACGTGGTGTAACAAAACTTCCAAAAAGATTGCTGTGATCTGCACGCAGACCAAAAACCGCATCGAAATTCAAGGAGGGCTTCCATTGGGCCTCTCCAAAAACACCGGCAACGGACTCCTCGCGGTACAGACGGCCAAACTGATTCACGGAGGCTATGTTGCTCGTTAGCATCGACAAATCGTTGCGGACATTATCATACTGCAAACTCACCCCCGTGGTGTAAATCCAAGAATTCCCCGCCTCGGTACCGCAATCACTGCCGGCAACTCCACTTTGGTAGATCAGGTTGGCATACATATAATCTTGCTTGGCCTCAAATGAGGTTGTTCCAAAAAATGAAGACTGATCGTGGGTAGCGGCATTGAGAATCAAACCCAAGCTGCTCTGGCGTTTTCCTGAAAAAAGATAAGCCGTTTTACTGAAAACTGAAAGTCGCTGACTAAGGATTTCCATTCCCCAACGCTGAGAGGTTAAAGCGGATGTGTCGCCATTTACTTGTCCTCGATTTTCTTCGGGCGACAAAGAAAAATCGTAGTCTGTCTGCCCTCCACGATTGCGATTAAAAAGGTAGTGAACACCAAATTGTCCTTCCCAGGAACCCGTGGAATATTTCCACCTGCTTATTCCGTTGAGTTGTGAACCTAAGGGCATATCAATAAAACCATTATCATTGACATCCCACACCAAGGGCACGGAACTCGCGTGAAGTAAATGCGCAGAAGACCAAACATCATTATGTTTCTTTACATTGACGAGGTTGATCTCGTTTCTACCCCCTGTATTCAAATATGCGTTAATATGCGTTCTTTCGGATAAGGCAGGACCCGTTAGCTCGACATCAATGAGTCCGGTGGTGCTCTCAAAACCATTAACCACCGTTCCCACACCCTTGCTAAGATGTATGTTCTCCACCCAAGGTCCAGGAATGTAACTCATGCCAGACACCACAGCCAATCCACGACCAAAAGGAACATTTTCTATTTGAAGGGGGGCATATTTACCCGCTAATCCCAGCATCTCAATACGCTTTGCTCCGGTTACCGCATCAGAAAAAGATACGTCAACGGCGGGGTTGGTTTCAAAACTCTCCGCCACGTTACAGCACGCCGCTTTGCGAAGTTCTTTCTTGTTGATCTCGTAGGTGAGTCCTACCGAACGTGTGGAAAGTTCCGTGGCGCGAATGACTTCACGAACGGTCACCTGCTCCAACAAATCTCCCTCTTCCATTACGATTTTAGGGATGCGTTCGGGACGGCCTTCAATAGGTTGCTCCAATCGCTTAAATCCCACAAAGCTCACAATTAAAATATTGCTTTCTCTAACATACGGTATTTCAAAAGTCCCGTCTTCCAATGTAGTAGCTCCCGTTTCGGAATCTTTCCACCAAATATTTGCTCCAAAAAGTGGTTTTTCTACTCCATTTTCCTCGTAAACAATTTTGCCAATGAGTGTTCCTTGCGCAAAAGCGCTATTGGCACTGAAAATTATCAGTGCTATTACAATAAAAGCTCTCATTTTATTCGTGACTTCTAATGTGCGCCGGCGCGTTCGGACTCAGAGTATCCGGAGGCGTTATCATATGTGGAGAACTTGTGGAGCGGTAGCGACAGCAATGATGGATATTGTTATAAACGCTATCAGGAGCGAGCGAACGCTCTGTGTCGTGACCAACGTTATTGATCAAAGCGTGGATTTCATCAATAGAAATTTTTCCTGGACGAAAAGCAACAAAGAGCTCTTTGGTCTCGACATTCCATTCACTAAAAAGAACTCCTCGAGTATCTAAGGATTTCTCAATACGCTTTTTACACATGTCGCATTCACCATCAACGATGAAGGTAGTTTCAATTTTCTTTTGTGCCCAAATTTGGTTGGGAACAACAAAACTGAACAAAGCGAATACAAGAATCAATAAGCTGAGGTTGGGATAAGCTAAACGCTCGTTTTCTTTGTTAGTACTGAACGTGTTTAGCGCCTCGTAGCGATTATTTGCCCGGGGCGATTTTTCAGAGTCAATTTTCAATATAGGTTTCATAAAATGCGATTTTTTCGATTTTCAAAATAGGTTAAAACAATTGTCGACCTATTCGAATCATAAACGCAAATTTGCAAACCTCAAATACCTTCGAAAATCCGGAGGTGGATGAAATACATGACTAAAAAGATTTGGATTTTCAAAAAAAGCGAAAGATCTGAGCTCGATTTTTATCGGATTGCTCAAAAAGAAAAATGGCTGACTCCAGTCGGCAATTCGAAAAGAGGTGATCTGTAGAAAAAGATTAACATCCTCACAACAGTGCTGTGAAAGCGCATCTCTATCGTCATCCGCACTGTGTTGATGCTTTAGTGCGCAAGAACCTCCACTGCAGGGATCAACCGGTAAAATAATGGAGGATGAAACGAGGTTTCCCTTGCAATAATGTGAGAATGTGGAAAATCCACCGGCGGAAATCACCAGGAGAAATCCCAATAGGACACGACTTATTTTATGCAGAAACATCATGTCTACAAATGTACACCGAATTCTTTTACCGAGACGTTTGAAATTATGGTGAATTTAAAGTTGAATGGCTGTCGGACCAGAAACCAGCTCTATGTGGCAACGGTCGTGACGGATTCTGTAATCTTCCGTCAAAATCAATTGTGGACCAGAATAGGCGGTGAGTCGAAATAGTTTTCCCTGAGCATCCGTATTTGTCAAATTCATTTCCGCATCCGAAAAAACAACGATACCCTCAAAACCGAAGTCGTCAGTGAGATGCGTTCTCACCGTATCTCGCTGGGCAACATCCACCACAAAAAATGAGTCGGGAACTAATGTCATTCCCATAGGGTCTTGAATTTCTAGGGTGATTGAGCGAAATTCCATGGTGCAATACACGTCGTCGTCTTTGCCACATTGAAAGGCAAAAATCAGAGGAAGTGCAAGTAAAACGGAGGGGAAATTGCGTTTCATATTCGCTTGGATAATGATGTTTAGTGAAGAAAATGTGTTGTGGCTTAATGGCTGTTAACCAACACAAAAGTAATCATTTAAAGCATCCAAAATCCAGTGTACAAAAAATATTTTTGCAAAAAAATGTTCCCTCAAAAAAGCAAGAGCCCTCACAAAGCAATAATAAATGTTTCTTAATTACATTTGCGCCTCTCATTATTGTTTCACGTAATCAACATACACTAACAATCAATAAACAACTATGCAAACCTTAATGCTTTTTGCTGTCCCGGTGATGGGACTTATCGGGCTTCTGGTCATGTTTGTAAAATCCCAATGGGTTAGCAAGCAAGATGCAGGAGATGAAAAAATGAAAGAACTCGCTGGCTACATTGCCCGCGGAGCGATGGCTTTTCTAAAAGCGGAATGGCGTGTTCTAACGTATTTCTCCATTGTGGCCGCAGGATTACTAGCTTGGTCAGGGACTTTGGTTGAAACATCGAGTCCGGTTATTGCCATTTCCTTCGTTATTGGAGCGGTCTTGTCGGCATTGGCTGGCTATATCGGCATGAACATCGCAACCAAAGCAAACGTTCGCACCACGCAAGCTGCGCGTACTGGACTAGCGAAAGCCTTAAATGTGTCTTTCACCGGAGGAACGGTTATGGGACTAGGTGTTGCCGGTTTAGCGGTATTGGGAATGGGCGGTTTGTTCATTCTTTTTTACAACATGTACGTGGTCTCTACCGGTGCCGATGTCAACGGTATTGAGATGGAAAAAGCCCTTGAAGTATTGGCGGGATTTTCCTTAGGTGCTGAATCAATAGCGCTTTTCGCCCGTGTAGGTGGTGGTATTTACACCAAAGCCGCCGACGTAGGAGCTGATTTGGTGGGTAAAGTAGAGGCTGGTATTCCCGAGGATGACCCTCGTAATCCGGCGACTATTGCCGATAACGTGGGCGACAACGTAGGTGATGTTGCCGGTATGGGCGCTGACCTTTTTGGCTCGTATGTAGCCACCATTCTTGCCACTATGGTTTTAGGTAGAGAAATAGTTTCCGACGATCAGGTTGGTGGAATTGCACCAATACTTTTACCTTTAGTCATTGCGGGCGTCGGACTTTTATTCTCAATTGTTGGAACATGGTTTGTCCGCATTAAAAATGAAGACGATGATGTGCAAAAAGCCCTAAATCTTGGGAACTGGTCGTCGATACTTTTAACGGTATTTGCCTCCTATTTCATCGTTCAGTTTTTGATGCCCGAAACCATGAGTTTACGCGGCTATGAATTCACCAAAATGGGCGTTTTCTTAGCAATATTTGTTGGTTTAGTAGTTGGTGCACTAATGTCCATCATCACTGAATACTACACTGCTATGGGCAAAAAGCCCGTATTGAGCATTGTAAAGCAATCGTCTACGGGTCACGCGACAAACATTATTGCCGGTTTGGCCGTGGGAATGCAATCAACCGTTCTTCCCATCATTGTACTAGGTGCCGGTATTGTTGTTTCTTACTCGTTTGCCGGACTTTACGGAGTTGCCGTAGCCGCTGCTGGTATGATGGCGACCACAGCCATGCAGTTAGCAATTGATGCTTTCGGGCCAATTGCCGATAACGCGGGAGGGATTGCCGAAATGAGTGGTTTGCCAGAAGAAGTTCGCGGTCGCACCGACAAACTTGATGCGGTGGGAAATACAACTGCGGCTACCGGAAAAGGTTTTGCCATCGCTTCGGCAGCGCTTACCGCCTTGGCGTTATTTGCAGCCTTCGTAGGCATTGCCGGAATCGACACCATCGATATTTACAAAGCTCCCGTACTTGGTGCTTTATTTATAGGAGGTATGATACCTTTCATCTTCTCTTCTTTGGCTATTGCAGCCGTTGGTCGTGCAGCGATGGAAATGGTTGAAGAAGTTCGTCGTCAGTTCCGCGAAATTCCCGGAATCATGGAAGGCAAGGCCACTCCTGAATACGAAAAGTGTGTGGAAATTTCTACGCGAGCATCTATCAAAGAAATGATGCTTCCGGGCGCTATTGCCCTCGTCGTTCCTATTTTGGTGGGCTTTGGATTCAAAGGTGTTTTTGAAAATGTATCTTCCGCAGAAATCTTAGGTGGATTACTGGCCGGGGTTACCGTTTCCGGAGTATTGATGGGTATCTTCCAAAACAACGCCGGTGGAGCTTGGGACAACGCTAAAAAATCCTTTGAGAAAGGTGTGGAAATCAACGGCAAAATGGAGTACAAAGGCAGCGATGCCCACAAAGCTTCCGTTACCGGTGATACAGTTGGTGATCCTTTCAAAGACACCTCAGGTCCATCCATGAATATCCTCATCAAATTGATGTCAATTATGGCGCTCGTTATCGCACCTCATATTCGCGTAGACGATGGCGCTCACGGAACGGTCCGTTCTCAAACTACCCGTGCAGAGATTAATATGGACGAACGTATTGGTGCCGCTTCCAGCGATGCGGAAATAATGAAACTCATTGAAGAGGCCATGCAGCGAGGCGAAGTTGGTCACGGCATGGGCATGATGACTATTTCTAGTTTAGGCGAAGTACACACCCCCATTGAAGCCGCTACCATTCTAAGAAATAGTCGCGGAAAAATTACCGGTGCAAATATCCTCTTTCATGCACAAGAACTAGAAGCCTTAGGCGCCAATGGCCTCAACCTACGCCCGGCCTTTATTTCTCGAAACGTCCGCAGCGTACCTAACGACGATATGCGCTACATTCTTGAAGGATACATCGATGTATTCCCGGGAAAACGCGTGCAAGCAGTTGTGGAGGCACACATCGAAATGGACGACGTTATTGCCGAGGCATACGTGAGATTTTAATCCCGAATTTTTAAATAAAAAAACCCGCCAGCGCTGGCGGGTTTTTTTATTTCGGAAAAGAACCAAAACCCACGTGCATATTGTACTTCAATAAAAATGGGCGTCTTTAACTAATTAGCATAGACCGTAAAGAAATAACTCTGAATAGCCCGGTGCGTATTCACTAATTTTGAGGTCTCATGAATACCAAGCACCTCACATTTCGGAGAACTCCACGACAGGCTTGTTTGATTTTTATCATTACAAGTGTAATTTGGTTCTTTCAACTAAATGCTCAAACCTCCACCTTGCCCAGCAGCGGAAATGCCTTTGAGCTTACAGGAAACGCGACGTATACCGAAATCAATAATTTCGATGTGCTGGAGGTCCCGGCAACAATTATGGTATGGGTGAAATACATACCCGGACAAACCACGCAAACAATTTTTGCCTCCGACCCAACATTAGGCGCTGGTTACCACGGTTTTTTTCTTGATGTCAACACCAACCAAATCGTCGGAATTCATACCGGCTCTTCGGGCTGTTATAGTCCTCAATGCAGACAATCACTGAGGGTTCCCTTCCCTCCCGAGAAAATCGGAAAATGGATGCACATCGCCGCGGTCGTAGAAGCGCCGGGAGTCTATCGAATGTATTTTGATGGTGTCCTAGTAAATCATCTTGGATTCAACGATGGTAATGGACCATTGCAAGTTGCCTACAACCCTAATCCCCAACCCTTCATCGGAGCCACATACTTTCACAATCAACTGCACTTTCCCTTTGAAGGCTCCATTGATGAATTAAGCATCTGGAATAGAGCGTTATCAGAAAACGAAATACGCACCTACGTATGCAAAAAAATAGACCCCACATCCGCAAATGATTTGTATGCGTATTACAATTTTGATATTCTAAACACCTCACAAATGCTGCCCGATATCAGCGGAAATAACCGGAATGGGGCGTTTCAAGGTACCGGAAGCATAATATCGTCTGGAGCATATATCGGCGATGAATCGAGCTATAGCTACTCTGCAGGAGATGTTCAGCATAGCAATAGTGCCGGCGATTTTGTTAAAGTCACCCAAAGATCTACCCAATCGCCCGGTGTGCAAATTTTTAGTGTGCTTGAAGCGCCCAATCATAAAAACGGAATCGCTCAAGACAGCACCTGTATGAACGACCGCTACAACGGCGTTTATTTTTGTATGGAAACCAGCAATAATACAGGCTCTGAAATTCAAGCGAAAGTAAACTCGCAAAATACCCTTGATGCTTTTAAACGCGAAAATAACGCAAGCAACCTCTGGTCACAATCCAGCTCCGGATTTTCACAAAACGATACCCTAAACTTTACTCTCGTGGAAAGCATGGAGTTTATATTACTACCTGACGGAACGGAATATTATTCAGGCTTACCTGATACACTCTATTCTTGCAATTATCCGGAAACCATTATTGCAAACTCATTTAACGGCTCCATTGTATGGAACGACAGTGCATTCGGAAATCAATTTGAAGCTCCAATACCAGGTTGGTACTATCTCAAAATCTTTGGAGGCTGCTTGATGGATACCATAAAAGACAGCATATTTATTGGAAGTTTTATCACCGAAATCGACACCACAGCAATCATCTGCGACGGCGAAAGCGTGGAAATTGGTAACGAAATTTTCTACTACCCCGGCGCGTTCGTGATCACAATTCCTGACGATCTGGGCTGCGATACTACCTACTACCTCCAACTCATCGACGATTGTTTGATCGTTGAAAATATCCCAAATGTATTTACCCCAAATGGTGATGGAAAAAATGATGTTTTCTTTATAAATGCACGGGGTGTTTACGAATTTGACTTGCTTATCTATAATCGCTGGGGAATGCTAATGTATTCCACGAACCAAATAGAACAAGGATGGGACGGAACCGTAAATGGACGACCCGCAGCAGACGGCGTCTACTTTATAAAAGCAAAAATCGTGGGCAGAAACGAGACCATAGACCATCAAGGAACGGTTCACCTATTCCGATAAATACGCGTTGTTGACTTTGTATGAAAGCATGATGAATCAACACATGAATTCCTAACCTGATTGTAGCTTGTAGATAAATCCCTTAAATAATCAAGCTGCCGTCATCGGCGAAGGGGTAGTCGCCGGCCGTACGTCGTCTGACGCCAAACCCACTCGACCGGACCATAACGAAATCGCCTTAACCACAACACACTGAAAACTACTTGTAGCACAAACAAAAGCATTGCAATGGCAATAATTTCGGAAAATGAAAACACACCAAAATAACCGAAACCGATACCGTGAAAAATCAATATCCCCAAAAACGATTGCGACAAGTAATTGGTTAAGGCCATCCTACCTACAGGAGCAAACCAACGCAGTAAATTAGGACGCGACCTTACAAGTAAGGCAATCGAAGCTGCATAGGCAAAAGCCATAGAAGTAACGCCAATTGCGAAGGAAAGATGATTTAAAAAATTTCGGAAATTACCCGTTATTAAATCGGGAAACTTCAGAATTCCGAAGAGAATATTGAACGGTATACCAATGATAAATCCCCAAAAAACCAGCTTTTTTAGGAATTCCTGATCATCAAGCAAATGCTCTCGCAGTATTTTTCGCCCCGCCCACATACCTAGTAAAAACAAAGCCAAGACCTTAAATAACCTTCCTTCCATGATGATGAGTCCCAATCGCATCACGGGAAGCACCACCTGCATTTGAAACCAAGTGGAAAAATCATCGGTAGCAATACGCTGACTGGCATCGAAACGGGGCTGATCAGTAACCTTACTCGCCGGAGTCACTAAATCGAGCTCCGCTGCCTGCTCATGGACAAAGTCAAACAGAGGATAGTAGTAATAGGTGCGCGTTGCGTACATGAAAAGCCAATGCACAATAGGCAATAAAAGCAGAACAAAAGCCCATTTCAACAACCGTCGATCGTCAAAGTCAACGAAAAAAATCAGCGTCAAACCCAAAACCGCATAAAGCGTTAGAATATCGCCCGACCAAATAAAAAATAAATGAATCAAGCCAATGACCAATAAAGCCAGCATTCGACGAATAAAAAATTGCTTATACGGCAGGTTGCGCTTGACGATATTCTGATACTGCACGACAAAACCTATCCCAAAAAGCAAACTGAAAATAAAGTAAAACTTTCCGGTAAATAAGACAAAAAACAACATCTCCAAGAAATGCTGAAAGTCGGGAAATAAAAATTGAGATTCAAATTCCTCAGAATAATAATGTACCCCTGATAAATGTTGAATGTTGACCAGAAAGATAAACAGGATGGCTACCCCCCTGAGAATATCTAAAAACTCTATCCGACTAGAAGTTTCCGAAGACAAAACCCTTGAATCACTCATATTTTTACTAAAAAATCCCTCAACACAATCTGCACTTTATCAGACGCCTCAAGACCCGTCAAAATGTTAATTAAACATAATTTTTGCCAAAATTAAACATAAAATCTTGGTTTTTTAACAAATCACTCGACACGTCGAAAAAAAACAGATTCTTCCAAAATTTCCCTGACTAAAGATTCGATAAGTTTTTGGAATTCTTCGCGATCAATATTCGTCCATTCTTCTACCTTAGCCGCATTTTTCAGCCAAAGAAAGGATGTGTGGGTGTTCTTCAACGGAAGCAATGCCAATTTAAAATCACTTTTCACTGAATGAGCCAACACGGCGTAACTCATAAGCTGAATTGCTTGACCAAAGCGCTTTGCCCGCTTCTCCTCGGGATAGTCCCAAAAATCGTTGTTCCAACTTAATGACTTATCGGTACGTCCGGTTTTATAATCCAGATAAACCATTGACCCGTCTGCCCATTGTTCCAGTCGATCGATCTTCCCGGTGAGTAAAACTGGTCCGTAAGAAGTTTGCACCGACAATGGAAACTTAAGATCCGTGTGCTGATTAGGCTGTGCGGTGTAATTATTCTCAAGGGCAACAATTTTTCTGCCCGTGAAATTTTGCAAATCAAAATCCACCGCATTTTTCGCCATCTCCTCAGCCGCCGTTAGAGCCAAGATGTTATAGCCTTGCTCGAGCTGATTGTGCTTCAAATATTTCCCGAGATGCTTCCTAACGCTTGCCGGAACATGTTTTTTGATCAACTTAAGTTGCTCTTCATTGGGAAAACCGCCTACAAATGGTCGATACAGTTCCTCCAACGCGTCGTGAACGGCATTCCCAACTTTACGGGCATCCGCATCCTCCTCAATTTCATCATCATCTTCAAAAACACCCAAAACATATCGTGAATAAAATTCCAGTGGATCGCGTAAATAACTAACCAAAGCCGATGGAGATATTCCTCGTTCTGAAAATCTGCGCTCCAAAATATCTCGTATGGTCTTATCCTGCGGAATCTCTATATCTCTTACGGGGTGATCTTTTAATTTGGCATGGTAGAGCAACTCTTTTACCTCAATATTTGCCTGCTTAGCCCATTCCCATTTTACTTGATAAATAAATCGACTTGGTCCGGAATTACCCATACCAGAAGAAGACTCCGTATACACCAAATCGGCCTCGGAAGCTCCGTGAAACAAATGATAAAAGTGATAGGCAAAAATGGCGTCTTGATGGGTGTATTGGGGCAAATCAAAGTGTTTCTTGACGTCATTGGGAATAAGGGATGACTGATTTTTTCCCTTGGGCAATATATCTTCATTAGCCGATAACAGCACAAAACGGTCGAGGTGCAAGAGACGCGTTTCTAAAACACCCATGATTTGAATACCCGTTTCCGGCTCGCCCACAAAATTGACCTCCGTGCCTTGAAGCAATTGCCAAATCATATCGGTAAGCAATCTGATTTCTATATCCGGCACGAAACGAGCCACCCATTCTTGGGCCTCGCGTAGGAGGTGAAGAACTGCGTAGGTCTGCTCGCGCTCGTAATTTTCGTGCGGCTCACGTAAGCTATCCCATGACTCCGCTAAAGCTAAAAAACCTTCTTCCAAATATCCGAGAATTTCGCCGGCAGATCCATTATTCCATAACATTCTCAATTTGGTATCGCCAAAAAACTCCTCCAAAAGATGATGCGGCACATAGATGAGATTGTCTCTTTTAACTTGTGTAACAAATGCTTGTACATCTTTTGCGTAAATTGAAAAATATGCACCAAGAAAGGGGTGCCGCAAGACGCGTAAAATATCTCGGTGATACCAGCGACTCCCCTTCGCTGAGCGATGCAAACGGGATAGGGCGTGCAGTAGTGTCCCCGCTTGAAGGGTATGCAAACTGGTTCCAAGCGTCAGGTTGATGCTCGCATCTCTAGGCAACACCTCAATCAAATCGGCAATTAGGGCTTCATCGCTCAATACCACAGCAACTTTCTCGTTTTGATAGCATTTTGATGCCGTCCATTCCGAAATTTTCTCGGTAGCGTAAAGTACTTGCTGGAGGTTCCCTCCCGTTTCTACTATTTGAACATCTAAAGCTCGACTCGCCATTCGCGCGGGAAAGGAACTTTTCTGCTTGTCGGGCAATAATTCAGGATCCATTTCCCGGAAAAACTTACCCGCTTCCTGATTCCTATCCTGCACGTAAAAAGCGTCTGCGTCCCAAAAAAACCGAGCACGCTCCAAGCGCTTTACATACCGCATAACGCTATGCTCCGCAGGCGTAAGGGCGTTGAAGCCTACAAAAATTAAGTTCGTCTGAGGATTCTGCGATAAATACGCCCCGAGAATCTCCTTTCGGTGGTCGGCAAGATAACGAAATGCCAAAGCCGGATCGGCCAAACCATCTGCCAGTAAATTTTCGCGATGATGCGCATACACCTTGGATAAAGACTCATAAAGAGCCAAATAGACACGAGCATAATTAGCTCCATCTGGCCGATCGGGTGTCCACTGCTCAATCTTGCGAATATCAGATAAGTATCTAAACAAATCCTGAGCATCCGCCATATACAAATCACATTCGTAAAAATCCGTTAGCACGGTCTGACCAACACTCAAAAACCGATTAAAATCAACACCTTCAACTTTAGTGGCTACAAAAGATTCATAGAGTCTGAGCAGTGTTTCCGTAGAACTGCATTTTTGCAACTGCGTATGAAAAAATACGAATTTTTCTATCCCTAAAATCTGCGGCGACAATAAAGGCTTTGAACTTAGCGCCGCCAATTCACGACGAAGAAACATCGCCGGTCGCTCATTGGGCAATATCAAAACTTGCCGGTGAAGTTCATCACCGTAATCTTCCAAAAGTGTCTTGGCTAAGGATCCTAAAAATGTGTTATTCACAGAAGTTTGTTTTTAAGCTACTTAAGTCAAAAAAAAACCACAACTCAGCTCCATCGACTTAAGTTAAATCTTGCATGATGCTAAGTTGCGAAATAAAATCGTTTTATTTCAATTTTTCAGTCAACGAAAATAGACTTTTATTCACAACCGCAGGCCCGCAATCTTTCGGGAGTAAATCTCTGGTGTTTTTTCAAAATAAAATGACTTGAAGCTGCCAAAACTGAGGTTAATCATAATTCAGGCATGGCAAAAGTTCTAGCTTTGTCGTGTTCTTAATGAAGTCGATTTTCGAGGAGGACAAAACGCAAGTATTATGAGCGAGCAATATCACGATGAATCTTTCCGCGACAAGGTAGGGTTTATCAATCAAGACGGGAAACGACAATATATATACCCCAAAAAACCCGTTGGTTTTTTCACAAAATACCGAACGTATTTAAGTTGGTTTTTACTAGCCATTTTATTTGCGGGCCCATTTATCCGAATTAATGGTCAGCCATTTTTGATGTTGGATGTTTTGGGGAGAAAATTTGTTATACTCGGACAAGTATTCTGGCCTCAGGACTTCTATCTACTGGTGATTCTGCTGATAACTTTAGTCATTTTCGTGGTGGTATTTACAGCTGCTTTCGGCCGAATCTTTTGCGGCTGGGTTTGCCCACAGACCATTTTCTTGGAAATGGTATTTCGTAAGATTGAGTATTTTTTAGACGGCGACCGAGGACAGCAGATGCGCATTGCCAACATGCCCTGGAATGCCGAAAAGATTCGTCGACGACTGGTAAAATGGGCGATTTTCTTCGTCCTTTCGTTTGCCATTGCCAATACGTTTTTAATGTACTTGGTCGGCTCCGACCGTGTTCTTCTAATGGTTCAGGAAGGTCCGGTTGCGCATATTGGTAATTTTACTGCGCTGATGGTGTTTACCGGCGCATTTTTCTTCGTTTTTGCTTGGTTTCGCGAACAGGCTTGTATTGTGGTTTGTCCGTACGGTCGCTTGCAAGGTGTATTGCTCGATCGCAACTCCATCGTTATTGCCTACGACAAAATTCGCGGTGAAATCCGCAGCAGATTCCGCAAAGGTGAAGATCGCGAAGCAGTAGGTAAAGGCGATTGCATCGATTGTGGACAGTGTGTGGCTGTTTGTCCAACGGGCATCGACATTCGTAACGGCACGCAACTCGAATGTGTAAATTGTACTGCTTGTATTGATGCTTGTGACGATATCATGGACAAAATCAACAAACCACGCGGACTCATTCGGTACGCATCGGAAAACCAAATTGAACACAAGCAGCCATTTGAATACACAACGCGATTAAAGTTATATACCGTCGTTCTCAGTGTACTTCTTATCACAATGGGCGGCTTACTATTCTCCAGATCTACAATGCAGGCGAATATTTTGCGTCTGCCCGGATCAAATTATAAGTTGGGTGAAGACAACTATGTGACCAACATTTACCAGTACAAAATACTCAACAAAAGCACACAATCGCAAGAGTTCAGTATTCAAATTGTAGGCATCGAAAATGCACGCGTTCAGGCCGCTGGTGGGAATGAACTGCGGGCAGATATTCAAGAGTTTGCCGAAGGTGTACTGATTGTCTCCATACCTCGCGGTGAACTTAAATCGTCCAAAGAAAAAATCGTACTGGAAATAGTCGACACCGATGGTCGAGTATTGGGTAAAACAAAAGTGGGCTTTCCGGGACCACTAGCAAAATAATTTAATCAGATTCGCTATGAAGTCAGCTAAATTTAAACTACACTGGGGAAATGCACTTGCACTTTCATTCGTGTTTTTCGGAATATTCATCGGGGTATTGGTCGTTGGATCATTTCGCGAAAGCATTGATTTGATTGAGGAAAACTATTACGAGGCCGAGGTGAATTACCAAAACCGAATGGAGGAGTTACAGCGGACCGCAAATTTGGATGACCGTCCGAGTTTTCAGTCTGGCGATGGTGCGCACAACTTGTATTTGCCCTTCCCCGAGGAAGTGGTAGGTACCGCACTTTTCAAACGCCCCGACAACGCCCAATTGGATTTTGAAATGCCAGTAAAAGGCGGCTTAAATCCTATTGATCTTTCGGCAATTATTCCCGGAAGTTGGATTATTCAACTGCACTGGGAAATGAACGGGGAGTCTTATTTTCAAAACATTACGCACTACATCCGCTAGAAAATCATGTATCTAGTTGCCGCCATCGTTTTGGGTTTTGCCGGAAGTGCGCACTGCATTGGCATGTGCGGTCCCCTTGTATTGGCTATGCCCTTTGGCAAAAGCAAGAAAAGAAGCCTCAACATGATTGTCTACCACCTAATGCGCAGTCTGATGTACGGCATCATGGGTCTACTCATTGGTGTGTTGGGCATAGGTTTTCATTTAGCCGGGTGGCAGTCACCAATTTCAATTGCCGCGGGAGCCATGATCATCGTCATTGGACTATGGCAGCTATTTGCAAAAAGCAACTTTCACATACCCTTCCGATTTTCATTTGTCAATAAATGGCGCGTTGCGTTCATCAAGCAATCTGCGGGTACCGGACGCAATGCCCTATTAGGATTCATCAACGGACTACTGCCCTGCGGTCTGGTATACACTGCGCTCGCCGCTTCCATTGCCGCCGGCGGCCTCTGGGAGTCGGCACTGTTTATGACTACCTTTGGCTTAGCCACCATTCCCGCACTTTTTGTATTGGGCTGGCTACCTACATTTTTTCCAAAATTTACAACCTCCAAAATCAATCGGGCTATTCCGGTGGTCACCATTGTTATTGGACTTTTGTTTGTGCTGCGCGGAATGGAACTGGGGATTCCGTTTTTGAGTCCGCCGGCGGAGGCTTTGAGTGTAGAGGCGCCGGCGTGCTGCTCCAAACCAAAATAGTGGCTGTCTAGAAGGTCCGATAGCTTCGTTACGCTCAGCAGCGCCTGAAGTCATTTACGCAAGTAAACTCCTTCAGGCGCTGCTTTCGCAAGCCTCGCTCTCGAACCTTCTAGAGCAGCCACTTGGGAAAAATAAACGAGAAGGGGGGAATTCCGATAGC
>REDE01000055.1 GCA_007693635.1 Flavobacteriales bacterium
CATTACCGGCGATGCAGTTCGCCAAGCTTTTCTCGAAAGTCGCGACCAATGGCTGCAACTTCGCCAACTTACAAATTCTAATCAACCCATTCAATCGGTCGAGCAGTTGCAGAGTGATTTGCATAAAGCTAATGAAAAGTTAAAGGAATTCGAAAGAAATCATAATCGTCAACTGGCTGAAGTCTTGCGAGGAAAAATCGTTACTCACGGGGCGTTCAGTGTGCTTATCGAGAAGACAGAATTGGACAGCTCCGCAGTGAAGGATTTTGCTTTTGCTCTGAAAAATCAACACCCGAACCTGTTTATGGTCTTGGCGGGTGAGCAAGATGGCAAAGCAATTTTGAGCATCGCCGCTGGTGACGAAGCAGTGAATCAGGGACACCACGCGGGTAATTTGGTGCGTGAGTGGAGTAAACTCATCCGCGGAGGTGGGGGAGGACAGGCGTTCTTCGCAACCGCAGGTGGAGGTTATCCGCAAGGGATTAAAGAGGTTTTGGAAAAAGCAAAGGCGTATATTGGACTAATTTAAAATACAGATCTTGCGTTTTTTGACAATAAAAAAAGCCCCGGTCTTGCGATCGGGGCTTTTTTATGATTCCAGTCTTTCGACTACTAGTAATAACGCTTGCGTCTTACTTGAGCGATGTATTTGGATAAACGCACAACTTGACGACTGTAACCGTATTCGTTGTCGTACCATACGTAAAGCACAAGTCCTTTTCCGTCCTCATGAACGATGGTGGCCTGACTGTCGTATACGGAAGGACAAGAGTTTCCGATGATATCGCTGGATACGAGTTCGTTCGAAATAGAGTAGTTGATTTGCTCTACCAAGTCGCCAGACAAAGCGGCTTGACGCATGGCTTCGTTGACTTCCTCTACGCTGGTGTTTTTGCTAACTTGAAGATTCAAGATGGCTAATGAACCATTGGGAACGGGTACGCGAATGGCGTTTGAGGTCAGCTTATTTGCCAATTCAGGAAGGGCTTTGGCAACAGCTTTACCGGCTCCCGTTTCGGTGATGACCATGTTTAGCGCAGCAGAACGACCACGACGGTATTTCTTGTGCATGTTGTCGACCAAGTTCTGGTCATTTGTATAGGCGTGCACGGTTTCGATATGACCTTTTTCTACGCCAAATTTGTCGTTGATAACTTTAAGAACCGGAACAATGGCGTTGGTCGTACACGAAGCCGCAGAGAAAATATCCTCGGTGTTGGGATCAACGGATTTTTGATTCACTCCGTGAACGATATTGGGGACTTCCTTGCCTGGCGCGGTAAGTAAGACTTTGTGAACGCCTTTGGCTTTTAAGTGACGACTTAATGCTTCACGGGTGGTGAATACTCCGGTATTGTCGATGATTAACGCATTGTCAATTCCGTATTGCGTGTAATCAATATCTTCGGGGTTGTTGGCGCCAATCATTAATATCGGACGACCGTTAACTACAAGGGCGTTGTTTTCAGCATCAGCTTCAACACTTCCAGGGAAAGCTCCGTGAACAGAGTCTACTCGCAACAAAGACGCACGCTTTTCTAAAGTCTCGGGGTTGTTGTCGCGAGTAACAATGGCGCGAAGACGAAGCTGCTCGCCACGACCTTCCTGAATGATAAGCTCACGGGCAAGTAGACGACCAATGCGACCAAAACCGTAAAGGACCACATCTTTGGGTTGTACCGATGCACCATCTGTCTGACTGATAAAGTCTGCTAACTTGGCATTTAAAAATGCGAATTCGTTTTCAAATGAACCTCCTTCAGTCTGCCATTCGTACACGATACGTCCAATATCCATGCGCGCTGGACATAAGTCGAGCTGGCAAAGCATTTTGGCAAATTTCGAAGTCTCCTCGATGGTAATGGACTTCCCAACTACTTTTTGGGCGTAGTTGTGGTGACTTAAAACCTCACTGGTTTTGGTGTCGAAGAGCTTTTTGCGAAAGATTACGAGCTCAATTCCTTTGTCGTACCAAAGCTCTTGAGTAGATCGAATGAGATCAGCAGCGTTTTTTTCGGCTGTAATCTGGCGGTCAAGGTGTTCCTGATAGGTGGAAGCTGTCATACTGATTTTGTAGTTTTGATTAGGTTGTTGGATAAAATTCCTTCAACAATAATCGGTGATACGTTATGTTAAAATTCCGCCGCGAAAGTACGCTATCCCACAGATATTTTCCGAAAGTTTATTCATTTTTTCATTGTGTGAACATCCTTGTTCGTAATATTGTAATGAAAATTAAACAAGTGAGTCGAGATTACGCAATATTGGGATTGGATAGTGGTGCTACATTGGCTGAAGTCAAAAAGGCATACAGACGTTTGGTGCGCACATACCATCCTGATGTGAATTCTGCTCCAGATGCTAAGGAGAAATTTCTGCGCATTCAAAATGCCTACCAGCGTATTTTAGATGAAAAGGCCGGAAATAGTCGATCGGAAACTCTGCGTACCGCAAACTCTGCTCGAGAGCGTTTTCGCGAGCGACAAGATCAATTGCGTCGTGCCCGCATTCGCCGCGCGCGCGAGTTTGCTAAACGGGTACAAGAAGAACGCGACAGGCAATACCTCGACGCGGTAGAAAGGGCTTCTACCTATTTTGCTATTCTGTTCGTCGCCGCTATTACGTTTTTTGTTTTTGACCCGGTGTACAAAAAATTGAAACTCACAGCTGGTCAAACGGATGTGGCTTGGGCAAAAATTACCGAGGCTCGAACGCGGAACCTGAGCTTTAAGTTTTATGTGGATGGTGACCCACACGAATCTACCGTCTACGTGCGCAAATCATTTACGGAAATTGTCGTCCCGAACGGCATGCCCGTAGAACCCGGACAGTTTTTTCAAGTGAAATACAATGTCGACTTCCCCAACTATAATAAGGTGAATTTTGATCGGTATTCGGCCGAGGTGGGCGAACGCTATCAACAGCAAGTTTTTGCTAAACTCCGACAAGCACCGAAATTTGATATATACTCGGATAATCAATTGGCATGCATTATTTTAGAAGTCTATCGTGCGCGGGGTACCGATGGCCTAGCTCTGCTGTATTTTTTCAATGAACCAGTGGTTGAAAATCCCAGACATAACCGGATGCGCTTCGCACTCTACAAAAAATCCACGGACTTTGAAAGTCTTAAAACATCTTGCTTGCAGAAGCACCCCGATTAGCCCCATATTTGCAGCATAAAATGATTGATATGGCCAAGGCATCTATTGCAAAGGGAATGCGCGACTTTACTTCTTTCGAAGTTCTTCGTCGTGAATATATTATAAGTGTAATCCGCAATGTTTTTGAGTCTTTCGGTTACGGGCCTCTAGAGACTCCCAGTATGGAGAATTTGGAAACCCTCACCGGAAAATACGGCGACGAAGGGGATAAACTGATTTTTCGTGTACTGAAGTCCGGTGACTTTCTTAAATCCGTTCCGGAAAATCTGGAGCGCAACGCCTCTACTTGGAGTTCTCTGATTTCGGATAAGGCTCTGCGCTACGATCTCACCGTGCCTTTCGCGCGTTTTTTAGCAAATAATCGCAACGATATTAAATTGCCTTTTAAGCGCTTCCAAATTCAACCTGTCTGGCGGGCCGATCGTCCACAGAAAGGTCGATTCAGAGAATTTTATCAATGCGACGCCGATGTGGTCGGTTCAAATTCCCTCTGGCAGGAGGTAGAACTTATGCAGATGTACGCCAGAGTATTTGATGCGCTCCTTTTGCCGGTTAAGATTCGCATCAGTAGTCGGAGAATTTTGGCCGATATGGCCGAATTTTGTGGTGTGGGCGATCGCTTCATGGCGTTTTGTATCATCCTGGATAAGGTTGATAAGGTAGGGGTAGAGGAGGTTGTGCGTCAGTGGGTAGAGCTCGGCGTGCCTACAGAAAAAGCTCAACAACTTATCGATATCATCGCTCTGCGCGGTGAGCCAGCAGTTGAAGCCCTAAAAGCTTTGGGCGCAACGGGGAATGGATTGGAGGAAGTCTCCTGGGTTATTGAAAAATTCTCAAAATTCAATTCGGATAGTGTCCTGGAATTTGACCCTTCATTGGCCCGCGGACTCGATTACTATACAGGCTGTATCTTTGAAGTGGAAGCGCTGAATTCTTCTTTTGGTTCGCTCGGTGGTGGCGGACGCTACGCCGATCTTACCGGTATATTTGGTCTGAAAGACGTTCCCGGAGTAGGTATTTCTTTTGGTTTGGATCGAATATTTTTGGCTTTGGAAGAAGCTGATTTATTTCCCGATAGTATTCAAGATGCTCCGGATGTTCTGGGTGTTCAACTGAGTGAGGATAGCGCGGAAACGGTATTTCGCGTCGTGTCTCAACTGCGCGAAAATTGCGTGATTGCAGAATTTTACCCCGATGCCGTTAAACTGAAAAAGCAATTGGATTACGCCCATCAACGCGGTATTCGTTACGTGGTTATTATCGGTGAGAATGAACTTGCGAATAATACCTTGCAGTTGAAGGATATGAAGGAGGGTGAACAATTTGAAATAGATATGGAGGATTTTATGGAAAATCCTATTAACTACCTTGACCTCAATTAATTTGTTATGATTCAGAGAATTCAGTCGATATTCCTAGCTTTAGTAATCTTGTCAAGCGGCGTGGCCTCCTGGTATTTTCCCGTTTTTTACTTCAACGAAATACCCCAAATGCTCAGTCAAATGCTCTGGTTGGCAATATTCTTTTTTGTTACCATGTTCCTGGCTTTTTTCAGTCTCCTGCAATTTAGAAAACGAAAGACGCAGTTCATGTTGAACCGTCTTAATCTGATCATTAATCTCGGTCTGACTTTCTACGTTGCTTATTCGGTTTTTACCTTGGAAAACATCACTACGGGTACCACCGCCATCCTGCCAATGATTCACGTTATTTTCCTGTCCTTGGCCAATCGCTACATTCAAAAGGACGAAAAGTTGGTGCGTGCAGCGGACAGAATTCGCTAGTGTAATTGGAAATTATCGCCTTCGGAAAGGTGGAGTTGGGTTAAATTTATGACGTCAATCTTTTTGTGATGAACCAAGGTACGAATATAGACTTGGCGGTGGAGGAGTTGCGCAAGGGAAATCTGGTGGCTTTACCAACGGAAACGGTGTATGGTTTGGCGGCCAACGCCACCGACGAACAAAGTGTCACCAAAATTTTTGCGGCTAAACGGCGCCCTTTTTTCGACCCACTGATCGTTCATTTTAAGGATGTCGAATCCATCCTTCCGTTTGTGGAATCAATACCTGAAGTTGCGTATTCACTTTTTGCGAAGTTTTCACCGGGACCCCTGACTCTGCTCCTGCAAAAGAACGATCGCATCCCCGGAATTGTAACCAGTGGCTTATCATCGGTCGCGGTGCGTATCCCCAATCATCCCGATTTTCAAAGGGTACTTCACCATCTGGACTTCCCACTGGCCGCTCCTTCGGCCAATGTGTTTGGCTATATTAGTCCTACGGAACCCGCACATGTGGTGAAGCAGTTTGGCGACGAAGTGGCCTACGTCCTCGATGGTGGTCGGTGTGAATTTGGACTGGAATCTACCATCGTTGATTGTACGCTCGAGCCGGTTCGCATCCTACGAAAAGGAGCCATTACTGCAGAAATGCTCGCCGAAGTTTTGGACTACACCCCGGAAGAGGCAAAAGTTTCCTCATCGCAGCCTACCGCCCCGGGAAATATCGATGTTCATTACGCACCAAAAAAACCCTTGTACGTTGTCGACGCTAAGGATTTAATTGAGCCTTTGCCAGCAAACAGCGCGGTTATGACTTTTGGAAAAACACCTAAAGTCCCCGGAGTTTTCTACGCAGACTTGAGTCCCAGTGCCGAACTTTTTGAGGCGGCTGCCGCATTTTTCCGCACCTTACATCAACTGGACGAAATGCCTTCGGTACGACAAATCTACACGACTTGGTTTCCCGAACAAGGCTTGGGCAAGGCGCTTAATGATAAACTACGCCGCGCTAAATCGAGTATCTGATCTATTGAGCGGGATTTACCTCACAACGAACTACCTCCCAGTTGCTGTTGCACTGAACCGAAAATTCGATGGGACGACAACATACCGCACAGTCTTCAATGTACGATTGCTCTTCCTCCGAAGGGTCAACGCTGGTCTCTACGTCTTCAAAGCAGTAGGGGCAAGTATATACGACTTCTTGTAGCATGGAGGGCTTAGTTTTGGCACTCAGAACAATAATAGGTCGTCCTACCACCTAAGGTTAAACGCTTGATAGGCGCTTGCTTCTCGCACGGACAAACCGCATTTTCTTTTCGGTAATGAACGAAGAAATGCGCAGGAAAATCCCCGTAATGGGTATCGGCATCGATGGCCTCTCGGGCAATTTCTTTGGTGGTTTCCAACAGTGCCAGACTCTTCTCCGCGCCTAATTCTGAACCGCTCGTTTTGGGATTAATCTTTGCCCGAAATAGGGCCTCATCCGCCAGCCAGTTTCCAATACCCGCTACTATATTTTGTTTCAACATAACAGCCTTGAGCGAAATCTTGCTTTTGGCAAACATTTTCTCGGCTTCTTTTTCACCACTATCAAGTAGATCCACACCGAGCTTTTTGGCCGTTATGAAACTCTCCACACTATTGATAACGTCGAGTTTCCCAAAGGTTCGCGGGTCAGTAAAATCCATGCGAATGCCGTTGTCGAAGTAGATACTCAAGCGACTGTAATTCGCAAACTCCTGGTCGTGCGGATAAAACTCTAAACTCCCCGTCATTCCAAAATGTAGGTGAATATAGGTTTCTTCAAGTTCCAAAAATAAGTATTTCCCAATTCTCTTCGTGCCTTTCAGGCTTTTTCCGTGGAGCCCTTTCTCCCAGCTTTTTGGTAAATGCTTTGATATTCTAGGGTCGGGGACTTCAATTTTTGTTATTGTGGCGTGGAGAACATGCTTTTCGAGCTTTCTCCTCATGACTTCAACCTCGGGTAATTCCGGCATAATGTTTTTATTTAATGGATTGAAGTTTAACGCTAGCGAAATAAAATTGTTTACGACTTTCTCATTTAATAAGTGGACATTGAATATTTTATCGCGTTCGGGCTTAACACAGCTTGAATTTTGATATATGTCTTTTGGGCGCCTAATCGCGCTTTCCGCTGCAAGTCCTCGGCTAAAACCGCCGTTGGTGCAACAGCGGACAAGGAGCTCCTACCGTCGCTCTTGTCCGCTGGCACCAACTGGCGTTTTAGCCTCCGGGCTTTCCGCTCCAATCGCGGGCGCGGGCACATCGGGTCTGTTGGCGATTTGTGACTGCGGCTTTCCTTGGGTATATTTACCCTAAACCCCATAGCCTCAAATCTAGTCAAGGCGCATAACCGGAAATCCGACGAATAAATGTTAATAAGTTTTTTCACGCTCTATTATCGGCTTCTAAAATATTGCTTTATCTTGCGCTTGTTGTACTACTCTGTTTACATATCAAACTTTGTAAAGAATTGGACGCCTAAAAGTCCAATATCTACGGCTATCAGCAAATTAGGTAGTCTCGCCATTTTCATCGCTTTGTCAACCTCATGTAATTGTTCCC
>REDE01000053.1 GCA_007693635.1 Flavobacteriales bacterium
ACTTCCGCTCCACCGGATTGGTATCGATTGAGCAAATCAAACAAGCCATTTCAACAGGGAAAATGTTTCAGAAAAAATAAATTGCATCCTACATTCAAGTTCATCAGGTCCCAAACGCCCGCGCCCGCGATTGCAGCGAAAAGCCCGGAGGCGAAAACGCCAGTGGACGCCAGCGGGCAAGAGCGACGGAGGAGCTCCTTGCCGGCTGTTGCGGACACGGCGTTTTTCGCCGAGGACTTGGAGCGGAAAGCGCGATTAGGCGCCCGAAAAAACATCAAATACGAACGCGGGAATCTACTTTAGATCTATAATAGTTCAGACAAATGAATTATAATGAATCATCCCAGTCGTCATCGTCATCATCCCAGTCATCATCATCCCAATTTGAGCTCTTCTTCTGTACGTTAGGCTTATTTATAATCTGTGTTATTTCAATTGCGTCACGAAAAAGTGTTGCGTTATCATTCGTGTTTTCTTCAAACGCGCGATTGGAATTAACCCAAATACCTACGCGATATCGTCCGGGTTTCAAATCTTTAACATTTTTCAGATCAACCGTTTCATTTTTAAATTCGTGCTTGCCCATGTGGTAGATTCCGTCGAGCTGATAGACTTTTGCAACGATGAGATCTTCTCTACTCGATTTTCCTTCAGGCATCAAATAAATCGTTACTTCAAATGCAGGAGTACGATCTCCACTCATTTCCCCATCGCTCAGAACATAAAAGTGCAGACCCTTTATTTCGTTGGTTTGCTGATCGAAGGAATTAAAATACATGTTTTCTTCTAGGTTGCTAGGATAAACATTCGCTGGCCTAACTTGCTGTGCATGGGAATAAAAAGCACATAGAAGGAAAGAGAAAAATAGATTATGTTTCATGATTAGGTTTATTAATTGCCTGCCAAATTTAGTGCCAAAAGATTTATGGTAAAAAAAATTGTTATCTTGTCTTTCATCTTCTCAGCAAATAAAAACCCTCAGCACTTTTAATACTGAGGGTTTTAAGAGGTTCCGAGCGGATTCGAACCGCTGTAGATGGTTTTGCAGACCACTGCCTAGCCACTCGGCCACGGAACCTTGATTTTAAAGAGGGGCAAAAATACGGTTAAAATTTTTGCAATACAATAATTCTTTTACCTGGAAATTTCCCACTCTACGGCGACATCTTGAACATCGGCTTCGATGGGGGGCGTGATCTTCGCCACGCGGAGCCAACAGTGCTCAACCCTCGGGTGCTCAGCAATCACGCGCTGTGCAATGCGGTTGGCTACGTGCTCGAGGAGTTTGCTGCGCACGGCCATTTCTTGCTTTACAATGGCGGTTAAGTCCACATAATCTACGGTATCGGAAAGTTCATCCGACTCCGAAGATTTGGATAAATCTGCCTTCACACGAACATCTACGCGATATTCACTACCAATCTTTGCCTCCTCGGGCAAGCATCCGTGAAAAGCGTAGAGGCGAATATTATTTACATGAATAAACATCATAGGCTGAAACGCTGCTTAAAGTATTCGATTCGTCTCAAAGCTTCATCGCTACCAATAAGGTACAAAACATCGGGCAAGGAAGGACCTGCCATTACGCCGGTTAATGCCAGTCGAAGGGCGGGGCCTAATTTTCCAAAACCCAAACCACGAGACTCTAAAAAGCTTTTTATCAAAACATCATAATCGGCGGCATCGGCATCGCCGCGCTGTTTCAACACCTCGTAAAAGGCGCTCAGGACATTGGCCGCCTCTGAATTGTAACGTTTTTCTATGCTTTTCTCATCATAGATTTCCGGCGCCTGAAGGATGGCTACCGCTTCGGTTACTAAATCTTCGGGGAATACCGCGCGCTCTTTGAGTAATGGCACCAAATAGGCTGTTTTTTCCTCATTCAAGGAAATGCCTTTTTCGGTTAGTTTGGCTGCTAATACGGTCGCCAAATCCGCCTCTGGCTGCATGCGTAAATACTGCTGATTAAACCACTTGGTTTTGTCAAAATCGAAGCGGGCACCAGCTTTACTTACTCGGGAAATATCGAAAGACTGAACCAATTCATCGAGTGAAAAAACCTCTTGTTCCGTTCCGGGGTTCCAGCCCAAAAAGGCGAGCATGTTGACAAAAGCTTGCGGATAATAGCCCTTTTCTCGGTAACCACTGGCCGACTCCCCGTCTGCTGGATTCCAATCGATGGGGAAAACCGGGAAACCGAGTCGGTCGCCATCGCGCTTGCTAAGTTTTCCGTTGCCGTCTGGGCGAAGCAACAAAGGCAGGTGAGCAAATGCCGGACGGGCATCTTCCCAGCCTAAGTATCGATACAATAAAACGTGTAAAGGTGCGGAAGGCAGCCACTCTTCTCCGCGAATCACGTGGGTGATCTTCATCAAATAGTCGTCAACGATGTTGGCAAGGTGGTACGTGGGCATTCCGTCGGATTTAAACAAGACCTTATCGTCCATATTTCGGGTATTTACCGAAACCCAACCGCGAACCATGTCTTCAAACTTCACTTCTTCATCGCGGGGAAGCTGGATACGAATGACGTATGGGTCGCCGTTCGCTAGGCGTTTTTCCACCTCTTCTTTAGATAACGTGAGGGAGTTTTTCATCCTTTCACGGGTAATGCTGTTGTATTGCCAGTTGGGAAATCCCGATTGTTTGGCACGTTCGCGCATGGCCTCGAGTTCCTCTCCGGTGTCGAAGGCATAATATGCTCGGCCGCTGTTTACCAATTGCTCGGCATACTGTCGATACATGGGTTTGCGCTCACTCTGACGATAAGGGCCGTAGGGTCCGGGATTGTGAGGGCCTTCGTCGGGGGTAATTCCGCACCAATCAAGCGCTTCTTGGATATAATCTTCCGCACCGGCAACAAAGCGCGTTTGGTCGGTGTCTTCGATACGCAAAATAAACGTACCACCTTGTTTTTTAGCGAATAAGTAATTGTATAAAGCCGTACGGACTCCTCCCATGTGAAGGGGACCGGTAGGAGATGGGGCAAAACGAACGCGAACCATAGTTAAAATTTTGTGCAAAGATACAGGAACGTGTAACTTTTACGTGCGATGAAGCTAAAATTTACGATATTTGTGGATTGCAATGAACGCATAATGACAAAGCACCTAAAAGAACTTCATCTCAAGCTCGATGCCTTTAGCGACGCCTTCTATCGTCGCTCGAGTTTGGAGGGTCTCGTATTAACCCTTGCTGTGGCACTCTCCGGTTTGCTCATTTTGGGCATGGTGGAGTTTTTTGCGTGGAGTAGTAGTCCGGTACGTGGAATATTTTGGTGGAGTTACATTGTGCTCAGCTTGGGTGTTCTGGTCTATTCGTCCGTGATTCCATTTTTAAAATCGCGACGACTGCTCGTCCGAATGACGCGTAGAGAAGCTGCTTTATTGCTTTCGGAAAAAATCCCGGAAATTGAGGATAAGTTGATTAATGTTCTCGACTTAGAGACTGGCGAGCCCTCCGCCTTGGTTTTGGCCGCCTTGGATCAAAAGTCGGCCCCCATCGTACGTTTTCAATTTGCCAACGCCATCGACTCCTTGCTCATCAAACGCTTCGCCTGGTTCAACGGGGCCGTAATTGTCATTTGGGCGGGCTTGTGGCTTTCCAATAGCGCGGTAATCGACTCCGTTACCCGAGTTAAAAATTACCAAACCATTTACGAACGCCCCGCACCCTTTGAGTGGATTTGGGAAAACGATAGCGTTGAAGTCCGACATAACGATCCGGTAGAATTACGTTTTTCTACAGTTGGAGAGGTGCAGCCCGAACGCGCCCAAGCAATTGTTGACGGCCGCTTGCTTCCGCTGCAGCGCTCAGGGAAAAATTTTGTTTTGGAAATCCCTCGACTGCGCGATAAATTGGAGTTTCAAGTGGAAGGCGCCGGAATCAAATCTCGAAAATATACCCTAATTCCTCAGTATTTCCCGGTGTTGAGTGGTATGCAAATACGCGTGCAGCCTCCAGCCTATACCGGACTTGAAGCCTTTATGGCCAGCAGTGGAAACTTCAATGCACCAGAGGGTAGCGCAATAGAATGGACCATTCAAAGCGTGCACGCCGACTCTATTTTTTTGAAACTAACGACCGACACCATAAGTCTGCCCACTCAAAAAGGCGAAACGAGCATTCAAAAGAACGTCTACCAATCAAGCAATTACCGCATAATTCTAAAAAATCACACCCAAAATTTAGGTTTCGAACAGGAGTACTCGTTACTTATTCAGGCAGATCAATTGCCGGTTATTGAGGCCGACTGGCTCGACGAGGAAATTGCTCTGCGGGTTTTTGGTTCTGTTCGTGACGACTACGGTTTGCGAAATGTGTTTTTTCAAATAGAAACCAACTCCGGATATAAAACGCTTGAGCAACGTTCACTTTCTAGCACCTCCGCAGCATTTAGGTTCGATTATGATTTGAGTTCGAAAAATCCCGGGGAGGTCATGCGCTTCCGTGTAGGCGTAACCGATAACGACGGTATTCGCGGGGGGAAAACAGCCTATACCGCCCCTTTTGAAGTGCGTAAAAAATCGCGGGAGGAAATCGAAAAACAACGCAAAGAAAGCATTTCCGGAACAGGTACCGCTATTGAAAACTTCGAACAGCAAACCGAAGAAAATCGTCGAGAATCCGGCAAACTCATCCAACAGAAAAAAGGTGGTGAGCGCATGCAATTCAAAGACGAACAGCAATTGCGCGATTTGATGCGCAACGACGCCGAACAACTTGAAAAAGCTATCGAGGCCTTGGAGGAACTTCAAAATACGCTGGAAAAATCTGGTGACGAAGAAGATCAAAAAAAGGCTGAACGATTAGAAGAGCAAAAGAACGCCTTGCAGGATCTCCTCGACGAAATTCGGGAGCTCTTGGATAAAAACAAGCCCGAAGAACTCCTGCAAAAAGCCGAAGAAATACAGCGAAAAATGCAAGAGCGCTCGAGGGAGCTCAAAACGGAGCAGCGACAAATGGAAAAGATGGAAAATCTACGCGATTTGCTGCGTAGCATCGACGAACTTCAGGAGTTAGAACAAGAACTAGGAGAGACCGAAACGGGCGATAGTGAGAAGCTAGAAGAAATCCGCGATAAACTGGAAGATTGGGAAAAAAAGGCCGAAAAAGCCCTCGAAAAATTCCCGGAAATGCAGGAGAGTCTGGAAGATAAAAAGTTAGGTGAAGAGAGCGAAAAAGCCAGGGAAGAAATTGATCAGGCGAAAGAAAGTCCGAAACAAGGAGACGCTCAAAAGAAAAAAGATTCTGCACAGCAACGCATGAAAAAAATGCAGCAGGAAATGATGGATGCTTTCATGCAAATGCAACAGCAGTCGGCGCAGGAAAATATGGAAGACCTTCGGCAGTTGCTGAGGAATTTGATCTTACTTAGCTTTTCTCAAGAAAAACAAAGTGATGCCGCCATATCGGCCAGTGTTGAAGAAGTTTTGTTACGACAAATTATCGTTACACAGCAAAAAATCGACCTTGCTGCCGAGCACATCATCGACAGTTTGTACGCGCTTGCCGAGCGGGTTCCGGAAATTGAGAGTAAAGTCCGCACCGAGGCTCTCCGAATGTTACAACGAATGGACTTAGCGAAACAGGCGCTGCGTTCCGACAAGGTGCCAAACTTTGGCGGCGACATGAAGGCGTCTATGGAACACTCCAATGAATTGGCTTTGCTGCTCGACCAAATATTGCAGCAAATGATGATGGATATGGGCAGTGAAATGTCTGGCGATCAAAACTGCAACAAGCCAGGGAAAGGTCAGCCCGATATAAGTGAGCTACTCGATCAGCAGAAAGGTCTTGGCGAACAAAGCGGTCAAGAGGAGGAGGGAAGCCAAGAGGGCGATCAAGGCTCGGAGGGTAAAAAAGGCTCGGATGGCAATGATGGAGATGAAGAAAGTGCCGAGGCATTCCGCCGATTGCAAATGATGATGCGACAAGAAGAAATTCGCAGAAACTTGCAAGAAATTCTTCGTCAGCAGGGTCGTGAAGGAGAAGGCGCCGACGTGTTGGAATTGATGGAGGAACAAGAAAGAGACATCATTTTAGGCCGACCTTACAACGAATTACAAAAGCGCCAAAAAGAAATCGAAATTCGCATGTTGGAATTGGAAAAAGCCGAACGCAAACAGAGTCAAGACGAAGAACGCAGAGGCGAAACCGGACAGCAGCGTAAAATGCCAGCAAGTGCACAGGAGGAATACATTCGTAAAAAAATGGAAGAAATTGAGCGCATTCAACGCTCCCCGTTCCGATTTACTCCCTACTATGAAGAGCGACGTCAAAAAGTTTTGGAGAAATTATCCAACGATAAGTGATACGAGTACATTGGGCTTTATTTATATTTGTGCAACATGCTGAAAAGGCCAATAGAGCCCAATTAGCTAAGCGATTGCCAACTCCATAGAATAAGGCATATGGTGGTTAGCGAACTGGGTTTCATGAACACCAATGAAAATAAAAGTGATGTGAGTGATTTTTTTAACAACGCTTGAAGTCCAATAAAGAAAATTAAGCTGGTGCGAACAGGAATCGACATATTAGAAAATGAATTAGTTGCACAGTACCCTGATGTACTCGAAATATTGCTGCGTGACCACACGACTCAAAAAAATATATTTTGGGCAACAAACAACTATGAACATTTAGGAGCGCAATACAATTCTAATGCTTATATCTTACCAGAATTAATTACGGGAGAAAACGGCAATATTATAATGCCGCGAGTTCATAAAGATAAGGTTTTGCAACAATCCAGATCCAAGGAAATGGCCGAAGTGTTTACCCCTTCATGGATTTGCAATGCCCAAAACAACCTAATCGACAATGCATGGTTTGGAAAGGAGGGCGTTTTTAATCACGAGAAAGCCCTGTCTGACGGAACCAAAGGTTGGGAAGTAAACACGGATAAAATATGCTTTCCTAAAGGAAAAACTTGGAACGGCTATGTGAGAGATACTAGACTTGAAATTGCTTGCGGAGAGGCTCCTTACATTACTAGCCGATATGATAGTACGACAGGAGAATTTATTCCCATTCAAAATAGAATTGGCATTTTAGATCGTAAACTGAGAGTCATAAACGAAAATGTCGATTCTACAGGAGATTGGCTTAAAGCAGCACAAACCGCTTACAAAAACACCTATGCTTTTGAATGGCAAGGCGATAGCTTGTTGCTCGCAAGAGAAGCTATGCTTGCCACATTCATTGAAAACTATACTGTAAAATTTGACAAAGAGCCATTACTAAAATCTATTCAATATATAGCCTACATTATTTCTTGGAATGTGTGGCAAATGGATGGATTGAAGGGCGTGATTCCCAATAGCTGTGGTGATAAAGAAGTGACGCAAAATGATTTATTTGGCTCAGTAAAAAGTATTGAAAAATGTCAAGGTTGCGAAAAAGGCAATATCCGTAAACATAACGGTACGTATGCATTAATCAAAGATTGGTCTAATAAGGATTCGAAAACGGGAAAGACAGGCAGAAAAA
>REDE01000063.1 GCA_007693635.1 Flavobacteriales bacterium
TTTTTGTTTAATGGTTGAGTTGAACAGTGCGGTTCTTATTTTTTGATTAAATTCTACTGGTGTTAGAACAACACCGTTCAATCAGGAGAACAAGTATTATTCATATCCAAAACCCAATAAATGTTTTCAATAAAAGCCAGGAATTTTGACAAGTAATTGTTTTTCAGTAAATATGCCAAAATTGGGATGGTTTGGTTTTGCGTGGGGTGGTACTGGGGAGGAGTTTTTACAACAAGTTAATATCGTGAAATTACTCGTCAATTTCAATACAGGCAATATTCTCGTAGGACGCATCTGTTAAGAACTCTTGAATGATTTCACTTCTATTAATTAAGAGTTTAGCGAGATCGGATGTTTTTCGGTTTCCTGTTCTGAGCCAAATTATCCTTGGTGGATGACCATATAGATTTGACATATCATAAAAATCCACATCGAATGTTACAATAGTATAATTATTATTTCGGGCATATTCCCAAATTTCGCGATCAGTGGAATTTTCTAAACCCAATTCACGCACTTGCCTAGCCTCAAAAAATGTCTCTTTGAGTTTTGAAACTATTCTAAAGGAAATATTTTGATCGAAAAGTAATTTTATAGGCATCTAACTTGATTTATCCTAAAGGTTCAATTAGGCAACTCGTATCCGTTGTTCCCTATCCGCAGCGTATGCTAAACACGCTTGAATATCTTCTTTTGAAAGTTCAGGATAGTCCTTAATAATCTCTTTCTGAGTCATGCCAGTGGCTAACCAACTTAGTACATCATATACCGAAATTCTTGTCTCACGAACACAGGGTTTCCCAAATCGGATATCTGACCTAATCTTTATGATTTTTGTGTAACTCTTCATTTTTTTAAAATTATTCATTTTTGAGCCTGCTCTAAAAAGTCCCTTTCTGCCAAAATCTTCCTTGTAGGTAGATTTTTTAAACAGTACTTCCCGCTAAAAGCAAATTACGTTGACTTACTTGTTATTCAGATTACATAATTAAAACAAAGGTAATGAAATTTTGATAATCACTGGCAAAAAAACACTTGAAGAATCGGGGAAACGAATTTGTGTGAAAACTTTCCATGTTTTAATCATTACCGCAAGTAAAAAACTTGAATTACCTTCATCACCATCCCACGCAAAATCGATACAAACCGGCCCAATTTTAGAATGGTTTGTTTTGGTTTTGCTTGGGGTGGGGCGGGGCATCGTTGTAAGCGGGCCTGTGCTGGCTCCCATCCGGTTGGGTAATGAGCGTGGGGCGGTTGAGGGCATCAAAGGCGGTTTTGGTGAGCATTGGGATTAACTTTCAAGACAAACTCTTAAATTGGCAGTACAGGATAAACATGAAACACCCCTTCTTTATCAACAAAAACATAAAAAGACCAATGGTCTTTCAACCTTTTAAAAAGATACCATTTTTCACGGGGAAGAGGGCCTAAAGTCTTCAATTTTCTAGGAAGACCTTCTACTTCTTTCATTCTCATCCAATAAAGGCCTTTTTTTTCTTTTTCCAAATATACTTTCTTTGTTCTATAAAATGATTCGTCTTCTCCTGCTAAATAAAACTGAAAAGTATCAGATTTTACAGCACTTTGAAGTAAGTAAGCCGAGAATTTTGGATTATATATGTTATGGCTAGTATCTCTTGGATGTATCATATACACATCTACACCATAACTTGCTTTTGTTCCCCAATTCTTGTTCTTAATATATTTGCTAGTGATTTTCACACCCCTTTTTTGTGGCAGGAAAAAATAAGCACGTATATAAGAGCATGACGGGAATAAACTACCCAATATTAACCCTAAAAACAATAATTTAGTAATTCTCATGGCAACTGGTAATGCCCTCTATTATTTGTAAAAAGTTACTTTGTTTATGCAAACATACAATAAAAGCCATTTTAATTACTATTCGATAAAAATTTTACTTTAAACCGTTGATTAGAAATTATTTAAATCCTCCGGAATACACTCCATCGGTAACAGTATAGGTAGTTCCAATGAAGGAGGATACCCCTTCAAATGTGCCTTCAATTAAATCTAAACTTCCAGGGTTGGTAATTTGGAAGGTTTGGTTGTCTCTCTCCATATATTCATAATTTACAAGTTGGTCAATAGAAAGCTTGCATGATGAGGTTGCAATACTAACGTAATTAGCAATCATGCTACCATCAGTTTTATTGGATAACATAAAATTAAATATTCCATTTCCTGTGGTTGTTTGACCACATCTGTATTCCCCAATTTGGTCTTGATATATGTATAAGGATAAATCTTCATTTTCACTTTCTGCTGAAATTAAAAAGCGATAAAGAACATCAGGAAACTCTTGTGTGATACTGATATTGTAAATTATAAAATCATATTTTTTCCCATTAATGGTCATTGCAATACTTCCTTCACTATTTCCGGTTTTTGTAGGAGTAAAACCTTTGCCTTTTTCATCATCTTTATCGCATGATAATACCAAAAGAACAGATAACATTAGAGGGATGGAATTCTTTAAAAAGCTAATCATTTTTTTCATTTTTTGCGGTTTTATTGGTGAAATTAAATGCTAAACATATTATAACAAGGATTTTAAACCTGTATAAGGAATATGTCTAAGTCTTCCGCAAGAACTGAATTTTTTTTTGGGTGTTTTACCTAAAATGTATAATTCGTTGTTTTGATTGTATATGCAGCATTATTAATAACGATTGCAACCTACTCAATATCCCTCACACACCGAATCGACAAGCCTGATTTGCGGCTTATATTGCCTTTGCTTGTTGAACCAACCATGAAAACCATAGCGTATGCACGTAAGCCACCACCTGCCCCCTCCGATGAGCTCCACCATTGTCCTGTAACTCCCATCCAATTAAATTCACCGTAATGGGATCGTTCACCACCCGGTAGCGATGAAAAACCACTTGAGTTGTTAGCTCCGAAATTTTCGGGCTGCCAAAACCAATCCGGATCGGAGGAAGAACGATTGGTTACTTCACTTTTTAAAAAATCACCAGCTCGCATCGTACCGCTATACGCACTGATTAAAATATCCCAATCCTCTTCGGTGGGTACCCGCCAATTACACGGACAAATGTTTCGTGAGTCGATTGCCGAAAACCCGTTATACAGTTTTCCTACCGCGAAATCAAACTGAGGATTATTGTCAAAATGCGACCACGCAGCCGAATTCAAATTGCTCCATTCGATGGGTTCGGGTTCATGAAGTATGCTGTCACCATTGCAAAATCGACTGGTTTTGAGATTCTCAGCCATCCATTCATAGTTTCCGAATCTGATGGTAGCGTACTCATTTCCATCTATATCAATTAATCGACCATACGAATGATCTTGATTAACCCACGGCTTCATGGAAACATCTATTCGATCTGCTTGGAGATCTCGTCTACGCCCCGTATCGTCATCTTTATTGCAACTAAAAATGACCAATGAAAGTGAAAAAATAAGTGTAAATACTCGCATATTTGATATCAAATTGGTTGAACAATATTTAGATGGTAAATATATGCTTTTTCTGCGAAACAAAACTTTTTGCTCCACAATACCTTACTTGTAGTTGATCAGATGCTGAGTTTAATTGCTGACTTGATCAAATGCGGTATGCTTAAATTTATTAAATTGGTTTGCTTCACAAGAAAAATTCATTCGCACTTTCGTCATCGAATTTAAACTCGTTGATTTTTAATTTTAAAATACTATGAGCATGTTACGATTTTTACTATCCGGACTTTTTATTGGTTTAATAATTCAATCGCAGGCGCAAAATCTGCTATTGGAAGAAGATTTTGACTATCCTGCAAATAGTCTTCTACGCGATCACAATTGGACTCCCCACAGTGCTGCTGGAACTAATCCCTTAGCGGTTGGCAGCATGAATCTTTCGTTCATTAACACGCCCTATGTAGGTGGAAATATTGGAGGGGCAGCACTGGTCGACAATACCGGATCAGACGAAAATAAAGCCTTTGTTGCAGATGTAGATTCGGGAAGTGTCTATGCCGCATTTTTAATGAAACCCGGAGCTGTCGTTACAAGTGCTGGCACTGGATTTTTCTTCCATCTTGTTACCTATTCTAATCCCGCAAATCCAGACCCATCGTCAATAAGCACTGCATTTCGTGCACGTACTTTTATAACTCAAGGTAGCGACCCAAGTACATTTCGAGTAGGCCTAACCTTCAATGCAGCTGCAGCGCCAACCAATGTAGGGGTTGATGTCAGCAACGATTTAGACACTTCTGAAACCTATCTTTTGATTGTTAAATACACCTTTGTGCCAGGAGATGATAACGACGAAGTTAGCTTGTATGTATTCGCCGATGGCGACGATATCTCCGTAGAGCCCGCTACCCCAACTCTCGGACCATATGGTGGCACAGCCGCCGACGCATCTGTTCTGCAAGGTGTAGCATTGCGTCAATACAATGCTGAACAAAATATTATTGTTGACGGAATTCGAGTGAGAACCGACTGGGACTTTGAAATAGATAATTTCTCGGTGCAAACACATGAATCAAAATTCCATCGAACTGTTTACCCCAACCCTTTGTCTGGCAATATTCTAAACATGGACACCGGCAAAAACACTCCAGCTGAATGTGTGATGACGGATATGCATGGCAAGGTCATTCTATCCGAAACAATTTACCAAAATCAATTGAATCTGCCAAACCTTCAGACCGGCTTATATATGCTGCAAATCCGCCAAGAAGGAATCGTTACAAACCATAAAGTCGTTGTTCAATAATTTTTAGTACGATAATACCTCGTATCATGCATCGTTTCAATATCGCAATTACGCTTTCGGCTTTGGTCTTGATGAATTTCCTTCATGGTTGTAAAACCGAGGATGTGTTACCCACCGTTTCGCTTGAAAGCAGCGAAGCTAGGTTTGATTACAACGAAGGAACCACACGGGTTTATGCGGTATTAAACGGTCCGGTAAATCGAGATATTCCTATTAAAATTGAATTTGGAGGTGAGGCTATACTCAATTTTGATTTTCAAATCTCGGCATCAGATATCGTGGTTCAAAAGGGCTCCGACCGAGGGTATATTACCTTAGTCGGAATTCCGTCCACAGATACCGCAATCAAACTTATTGAAGTATTTGTTGTGGCCGAGCCTGAAAATTATATAGTGGGTAATGACGCCCAAATAACTTTGGAGATACAAAATTGCAGTATTGATCGCGATGGCGATGGAGTGCCGGATTGTGATGATGATTGTCCGGACATCCCCGGTCCTCCGGAAAATAACGGCTGCCCGTGGCTGGGATTAATTTTCAACGAAATACTTTACGATCCACCCCCCGGAATTAATGGAGACGCTAATGGAGATGGTGTTAGACAGCCGCAAGAAGACGAGTTTGTTGAACTCTTCAACTCCAATCCTGATTTAGACATCAGCGGCTACACCATCTCCGATCTCGACGGCGTACGACACGTTTTTCCTCCCGGAACCATTGTTCCGTCTAAGGGCTCTGTTGTGGTTTTTGGCGGAGGCTCACCCACTGGCTCTTTTGGAGGATCTATTGTGCAAACCGCCTCGACCGGCCTGTTGAGTCTAAATCGCGGTGGCGACGTCATCACGGTACGAGATAATCAGGGGCAGGTTTTGGCCGTATTCGATATCAACGACTTTTTCGATCGTCCGGCGGCTTCTTACTCCCGAAATCCAGATGTAAATGGTGAGTTTGAATTGCACCCAAACATTCCCGCAGCTAACGGCGCCCTATACAGCCCTGGAACTAAACTAAACGGAACACCTTTCTTAGATTAACCAAAATGGTCGGCCCAATCCTTTCCCTAGTCATCATTATCCTCGTGGGTTGGCTTTTGGTAAAAAAGTACAATCCTCAGGCGACTTTGCTTATAGCAGGATTACTTTTATTGATCATCGCGCAATTATTGGGAAATGACCTTCCGGTTTTAACTAAACCTACCGGAAGTAATGTTTTTGACTTATTTGCGGGAATTAAAGAGTCGTTTAGTAAAACAAATGCCGGAGTAGGTTTGATGATTATGGCCATTGGCGGTTTTGTTGCCTACATGGATAAAATTGGAGCTTCCAATGTACTGGTATTGTACACAATGAAGCCTTTAAGTATTTTCAAAAAATTCCCCTACGTGGCTGCAAGTTTGGTTATTCCCATTGGTCAAATTTTATTCGTAGCGATTCCTTCAGCTGCTGGACTAGGTTTATTGCTCATGGCGTCTTTATACCCTATTCTAATTCGACTTGGTGTTAGCAAAGTCTCCGCAGTCTCAGTTATTACTGCCAGTACCGTATTCGGCATTGGACCAGCGTGCGCAACTACAGCCAGTGCGATTGAAATTCTCCGAATGGATACTGTATTGTACTTTCTACGTTACCAAATTCCCTTGGTATGGCCACTTACGCTCACACTTATGGTGCTGTATTATTTCGTAAACAAACATTACGACAAAAAACTTCTGGTAAATATCGATGAGCGATTAAGTACACAATCACCCCCTCCCCCAGCGCCCGGAATTTACGGATTATTGCCCGTTCTGCCCATTGCGCTGCTGATCATTTTTTCGGAATTCTTTACCTGGATGGAAAAGCCCATTCAACTCGATACCACCACTGTAATATTCATCAGCTTTTTCATTGCCCTAATATTCGAAGGTATCCGTCGTCGCGCCTTTAAACCGGTAGCCAATGCGTTTAGTATTTTCTGGGACGGAATGGCCAACATATTCAAGTCGGTGGTAACCCTGATCATCGCGGCGGATATTTTTGCAAAAGGTTTGATTTCTATTGGCTTTATTGACGGATTGCTCGCCCTAACCACCCAGTTTGGAATGGGTGCCATTGGTTTAGGCATCGTGATGACGCTTATGATATTCCTCGCTTCCATGCTCATGGGAAGTGGAAACGCTGCCTTCTTTGCTTTTGGTCCTTTGGTGCCAGGTTTGGCAGCTAAAGTTGGTTTATCTGGTGCTGCTATGCTGCTTCCTATGCAACTCGCTGCCTCCATGGGACGTGCGATTTCTCCGGTATCGGGTGTTCTTATTGCAACCGCAGAAATTGCCGGACTTACCAGTATGGACATTGTAAAAAGAAATATTATCCCACTCAGCGTCACCCTAATTGTGATGCTAACATTACATTTTTTGTATAATGATAAAGCTCATTAAAAACGCTAAGGTGTATAGTCCGGATTTCCTCGGAATAAAGGACATCCTCATCGCCAATGGCAAAATTGCGGCCATCGATGACCAAATCGAAATACACTGTACAGGTTTAGAAATATTTGACGCCCAAGGAAAAGTTGCCTTACCCGGATTCATCGATCAGCACATTCACATTACTGGTGCCGGAGGTAAAGATGGTTTCGCATCTCTAACCCGAGAAATAACCCGTGATGAATTGATCGCCTGTGGAACCACTACAGCCGTCGGCCTTTTGGGTACCGATGGAACCATTCGTTCTATTCAAGCTTTGTACGGTAAG
>REDE01000105.1 GCA_007693635.1 Flavobacteriales bacterium
CACCCCATCTCGTTCCCACGCGTCCAATCCATCCCAAACGCATAAACAAATAAACGAATAAACATCTAAACGCCCCTTCTCGTTCCCACGCGCACAATCCGCCCCCAACGAATAAACGACTAAACATCTAAACGCCTAAACACCTCCACCCTCTGTGAAACTCTGTGCCTTCTCTGTGATCCTCTGTGTAATAATGAGGTCAGTTTGGAGGTTTGGAGGTTTGGGTTGCTCAATTACCTCGCTCAAGACTATTCCACAAAGGTGCACGAAGAATGCACAAAGGTGCACAAAGATACCGGCCCTATACCGTTTGGAAGTTATGAGGTTAGGATTGCTCAATTAGCACATGGAGGCATCGCCTAAAGCAGCTAGACAACCAGTGGCGCAGAGCTCAGGGCTCAGAGAAGGTTCTATGACCTCTTAGTGGCCATTACCCAAATCAGCTAATCACCTCTCTCCCTCACCCCCTCATCGCCCATTATCGTTCCCACGCGCCCAATCCGGGCCAAACGACTAAACGACTAAACGCATAAACGAATAAACATCTAAACGCCCCTCACCGTTCCCACAAGCTCGCCCCTTCCCAAACGCCTAAACAAATAAACACCTAAACGCCTAAACACCTAAACGAATAAACATCTAAACAAAAAAATTCAAAAATATGTGATCGCTTTATTACATTTGCAAGTAATTAAAAACTATATCATGAAAAAATCACTTCTACTATTTTTGGTGATGATACTCGGCACCAGCTGTCAGGTTTACAAAAAAAGTCACACCAGCGGTTACACCTTCAAGCTGAAACCTATCGAAAAGAAAAATTACGCAAAGAAAAATGCAGAGGCCAAACCAGCGGAATTTTTCGCAGCTGCTGAAAGCACTACCCTACCCTTAGCTTTTCCTAAAATAGAAGTCGCGGTTGAGGAATTGAAAGAAATTGCGTTCCGTGTAGACTTGCCGGAAGTTCAAATACAAGACATCAATACCCAAGAATCTATAGAAATCGCCTCCGTATCCGAGCAAGCATTGCCGGTAAATAAGGAGGCAGCCAAGCGCTTGACACAAATTTTATCTTCTACCTTAGACTTATACGACACGGCTAGTGAATCCGATCAAAACGCAACCAAAAACGCACATTGGGCTTCGGTGCTGGGCTTCACTTTCTCACTTTTGGGCTTAATCCTGATTTTTACACCTATTGCATTATTGGGATTACTATTTGTCATCGGAGGCCTGATCTTTAGCATCATCGGCTTAACTTCTGGCGGTGAAGGCCGAGGCCTAGCCATTGCTGGTATAGTTTTAAGCGCTGTTTCTCTGCTATTGCTCGTCTTGGCAGTAATAATTTTCGCCGCGTTAATTTCGAATTTTTAGCGAATCGACTCATAAATAACTTCTTGTATTCTCGTGCGCGTCGACGCGGAAAGCAGTTTTTTGTTCTCCGCGTCGGGGTACACGCGATTTGACAAAAAGATATAAACGATTTCCTCATCGGGATCAACCCATGCTAGGGTACCCGTAAATCCGGAATGACCATAACTGTCCATAGACAAACACCCACAGGTTGGTCCAGAGCCCGACAATTGCGGTTTGTCAAATCCTGCACCACGACGATTTTTTAATGGTTCGCAAAACTGACAGCGTGTAAACTCCTTAACCGTGAGCGAATCGATAAAGCGCTCACCGCCATAAGAACCGTTATTTAAATACATTTGCATCAATTTGGCCAAATCATTGGCATTTGAAAACAGACCCGCATGGCCAGCAACGCCACCGAGCATGGCCGCACCCTGATCATGGACGTATCCGTGAACCAATTGTCTACGCCAAGTTTTATCGTTCTCCGTAGGTACAATCTCATCCAAACTGAAATATTCACGCGGGCGAAAACGCAACCGATGCGCCCCAATTCGCTCGTAAAAGTAATTGTTGAGAAAATCGTCGAGATGCTCACGCGTAAACTGCTCAATCATTCGGTGAAAATAGTAATACCCTAAGTCACTGTACAAGTAGGTCCCTGGCGATTTTAAACTACTTCGCGTAATGACATTTATTATGGTGTCGCGGTACGCATTGTGAATGTACATGTTTTCAGCCACCTCGCGGTTGAAATTAAACGAACGTTCATTTTGGTATACAGTGGTTTTTAATTTGCCATTTTCCATCGTTTTTAAATAAAATGGCAACCATGCAGGGAGTCCTGCTTGATGAGATAAAATATCTCTAATATTCAGCCCCGCCTTGTTGGTTCCGCGCAATTCAGGTAAATAGTCTCCTAAAGAAGCATTCATATCAAAAGCGCCCCGATCTGCCATATACATGAGTCCTGGCACACTGGCAGCTATCTTTGTGATACTAGCAAGATCGTAAATATCGTAGAGATCTACAGGCTTTTTTTTTTCGTAGGTGTGGTGCCCGAAGGCCTTGTGATAAACAACAATACCGTGACGGGCGACCAAGACTTGGGCGCCGGGAGCGGCTCCAATTTCGATGGCCTCACGAACAATTTTATCGATTCGCTGAAGTTGAGCCGAACGCATACCTACCTCCTCGGGAAGTCCGTACTGGAGACGACCGTTCGAAGGGAAATAAAACCCCATATCTACCGGATACATTTTACCAGCAGAGACTGGAAGTCGGCCTTTGGGTGACTTAGCACCGTAGATAATCTGAGCGGCTATTTCCGCCGCATCAACGTCGTTCTGATAAGCGACCAGTATGGCTGAAGCCCTGTCGGCCTCAGGAAAAGTCCGCAAACCGTAAGGATTGCCAAAAATCGTGAGAACAAAATTGTTCTGTAGCCCGAGAGTTCCAACAAATTTTTTGATGTGCGCGGCGTAGTTGTATGATTTCCATGGATTGGCGCCAGAGGTAAACAATCCAACAATAACTTTGTCGTAACTAGCCAATTGCTTGAGTACTTCTTGCGCGTTGGTTTCCGTCAAACTAAAATGATCTACGGGCTGATGATTTTTCAAGCCCCGAAAAAAGTAGGGCTGCACATCGACACCGGCCGTAACTAAAGCCACTTTTTTGTCCTGAAGGTCTTGAATGGGCAGGGTTTTATTCACATTTTTTACCAGCGTTACCGCCTCTTCATACGCCTTGCGCTTGAGCAAAATCGCACGTGAAGAATGCAAATCCTCGTGAAGACACTTCAAATCAATGGCTTTTCTCTGGGCCAAGCCCATCCACTCTTTAGCCAAAAGTATTCGACGCACCGCCGCGTTAATTTCACTTTCAGAAATCCTTCCTTCCTGCAAGGCTTTTTTAATCATCGCAATAGCGCGCGGCACATCTTCCGAGAACAACAATACGTCATTTCCTGCAAGTAAGGCTTGTAAATCAGCCTCACCGGGAGGGAACAACTTGGTAATGCCTTTCATGTTGAGTGCATCGGTAAAGACCAAACCGGTAAATCCGTATTCATCACGCAATAAATCTTTGAGCGCCTTGGAAGACACCGAGGTGGGCAATGCTTGTGACTCAATGGCCGGTACGCTAAGGTGTGCACTCATCAAACTACCCAATCCGTTTTTTATCAATTCACGAAAAGGATACAGCTCCACGCTATCGAGTCGTGCGCGAGAGTGGTTCACTCTGGGAAGCGTAAGGTGACTATCTTGATCGGTATCTCCATGTCCGGGAAAATGCTTAGCACATGCCAAAACACGCTCATCTTGCAATCCACGCATCAATGCCCTACTCTTTTGCAACACATTTTCTGGATCCTCGCCAAAACTCCGCGCGTTGATGATGGGATTTGATGGATTGGTGTTGATATCCACCACCGGTGCAAAGTTGATATGCACCCCCAATCGCTTACACTGACGCCCCATCTCCCGACCAATTTCGTAGATGAGTTGGGTATCGGAAATGGCTCCCAACGTGAGATTCCAAGGAAAACCAAAAGTACTGTCCAAGCGCATGGAAAGTCCCCACTCCGCATCCATCGATATCATCAAAGGCACCCGAGATTTACTCTGGTAAAGATTGGTCAAACGTGCTTGACGATACGGTCCACCTTGCATAAAAATCAATCCACCAATGCGGTGTTTTTCCACCAGATTTAGAATAAATCGCTCGTGCTCGGGACCTTTATTGGAGTACGCAGCCACCATAAAGAGTTGACCAATTTTCTCGTCGAGACTCAATTTCGACATTACACTATCCGCCCAATTACCGGTTGCGCCGTAAAAAACGGCAGGTTTTTGGGCGCAAATATGCCCGCTTAAGATTGCCACAAATAAAATGCTGAGGGGAAAACGAAATTTCATGGAGGAGATGGTTTTGAAAGCTAAAGATACTATCGCAAATGCATTGCCATAATCAAGCCATTGAGAAGTTTCTAACACCTGCCCGCGAATAGATTCGCCTCTTATGAACTATACATAAGCTTCTGCTTGCTTGGAAAACATCCGGTAATACATTCCCTTTTTGGTCATTAGCTCCGCATGGGTGCCGTGTTCTTCGACCAACTGATCATTGAGGACATAAATGTAATCGGCCATTCGTACTGACGAAAAGCGATGACTGATAATAATGGCCGTTTTATCCTTTACAATTTCGGAAAAAAGCGAAAAAATTTCGTACTCCGCATCTGGATCTAAGGCCGCTGTTGGCTCATCGAGAATTACAACCTCACTATCCTTGAAAAAAGTCCGTGCCAAGCCAATTTTTTGCCACTCACCTCCGCTTATCTCCTCGCTATTGTCGTAAATTCTACCCAAAACTGTTCGGTATTCATAAGGCAATCGGGAAATCATTTTATCGACCTGTGCCTTGCGGGCGGCATCTTGTATTCGCTGGTCATCCATGGGCTTATGCGGATCGCCAAACCAAATATTTTCTCGGACTGAAAAATTGTACCGTGAAAAATTTTGAAACAACACCCCGAGATTCTCCCGAAGTGCTCGACGGGATAGCTCCTTTATTTCCACGCCATCGATTAAAATTTCACCCTCATCTGCACTGTATAATCCACAAAGTAATTTCACCATAGTACTCTTCCCCGCACCATTGGCACCCACAATAGCCACCGTTTTTCCCGCAGGAATGAAAATATTGAAATCCTTCAAAGCCGCTCTGGAGCTTTTCGGATAACTGAAATTCACATTTTTAAATTGAATTCCTTGACTTAAGTTTCTGGGGAAATCCAAACCCTCATCTAAGGGTTTATCTCGAGGTTCTAAGGCAAGGAAATCTTGGATGTATGTGATGTATAATCCGTTTTCGTAAAGTTCGGCCAAACTTTTCAGTAATTCTTGGAAAAAACTAACACCACGATGAATTGCCATAACATACATGGCTAAACCACCAACCGTTAAAATACCGGCGATACTTTGTAAACTGATGTATCCCAAAGCCCCGAATACGGCAACGGCCGCAAAGAGCAGACAAAAGGTTTCAACAATGGCTCTGCGCTTGATGATGGACAAATAACCGCTTCGAACTTCAGATCGGAGTCTTTCAAATAATGAACGGAAATACATCGTCAAGCCATTAACTCTCAGTTCCCTCGAAAAATACGCATTCGTCAAAACATCATGGGTATCCCAAATCTTCCTTTCGGCTTGGGTATTGGACTGATACCACTGATGTAAGGCATTGGAGTAATACACTTTGGCTATGCCCAATGGAAGTGCGGCGATTAGTAACAACAAAGGAACTGACCAGTGAAGACTAACCAATAAAGCCCCTAGGGTTAGTATTGAAATGCTAAATTGCAAAAGACGAAATGAGCTTTCAACAATTTGCAGAGGCTTGCTGTCGGCATTTTGAATGGCACGAGAAAACAGATTGTAATAGGCATCGTCCTCAAAATACGCCACGTCAATTGAAGTGGTCGTCTGATGAATTTTTTGAAAAATTGAATCGTAAAAATACTGCTGCAACTTTAGCTGAATATAGCTCTTTAAAGAATCTGTCAAGGTGCTCAAAAGAAACACCAAGCCCGTAAGTAATACCATCCAAAGCACGTAACGCACAGCCTTATCATCATCAGGTGCGCCACTAGCTGCAGTTACAGCGTCGATCAGGACTTTGAGCAGATAAACGGTAGCCAAAGGCAAAACACTCTGAAATATGGTGAGGATAAGATTCCACCGCGTATGCCACGGAGCACACGCGTACACTAACTTGAAAGAATACCGAAAGCGCTCGTAAATATCGTTTAACACAGAGTACGTGATTTCTTGATTTGAAATTGCTACATTTGTAACCCCAAAAGTACGTTGTAAGTCAATATGCGTATCCGAAACAAAATCGCTCTATGTACACAAAGAATCCTCTAGAACCTACGTCCCATTCCAATATTTTTCATCTTGCCCCCATACCGGTTTACATGAAGGTCTTTGACGATCACGAAATGCACGATGAAGTCTACGACTTTGGAATGAAAATGCTCGATGAAAGACAAAAGAAAATGGGTCAAGAACTACCAGACAGACTGGATGAAGAGCGCGCTTTGGGATACAATGATACGGGGTATTTGAAAGATTCGTGGGTGGAAGCTACCGAAAGAAACCCCATCGGAAGTAGATTTTGGGTACCACCTAATGATTTTCTTCAGAAAAAACATCCCGGAATATCAAAAATCAACGATCGCATAAAAAATGGTTTCTTATACCTTGTCGAACACCTCGGTTTTGAGCACAATAACAATCCTATGATTACCGAAAGCTGGGCACAGTATTACGACCCCTTCGTTGGAAGAGGTCAAAAACAACATAGTCACTCACGATGGAATCCCGAAGAAGAACCGCCTATTGGCTTTTCTGGTGGCTACTATCTGCATGATGGCGACCCAGTGAAAGATCACCCGTACAGCGGCGTATTCACTTTTCATATTCGTGGGCTATCGTACTTTATCCGCCCCCGAAAAGGTATGTTGATGATCTGGCCTAACGATATAGTTCACTCAGTAAAGCCGTTTTACGGACAAAAACATCGCTGTGTGATCAACTTTAATATCGAACTTAATCACAAGTAATCTGATTTCTTCCAAAACTTACGCAGTCCGGTTCGATACTGATTGTATGCATTGATAAATTCCGTTCGCCACAATCGCCATCGAGGCAGTGATTTCCCGAGTTGTGGTGTAGTAAATAAATACTCAGACTTTTTGGTATACTCAAGCCAACGAGTATGGAATGAACTCTCAGGATTCCATGGTTTGTGGGGGTACGTCAAGTGTAAAATGACAGCATCGTCACAGGAATTTCTCTTTAATAATCCATCGCGATTGAATGCATCTGACTGAAAAAAATCATTATACACGTAGGGCAAAGGAATAAAGCGATTCTGGAAATATAAGTTGAGTATGCCTTGATCGCCAAATGTGGAGATGTGCTTGAACCGCTCGACCAAGTTCATCAAAGACTCGTAACGCTGAATGCTGTTGTTGCGAGAATCTATGACCATCATACCGGCATTAAATGCAGGTACAGATAACTGATAACCTATAAGTTGCCGAGCAACCTCCGCATATTCTTCTTCGGATAAACGACTATCGCGCGGACTAAACTGGTGGATGAGTGGGAAACGTGCACAATCGTAGGCCGCCGCAAAACCTTTTTGATCGACCAAGGCATTGATATCCCACTGTACTATCATATCGGTATCGAGATATAAAATGGCATTCCAACGCTGACAATCAGGATGAAACAAACGCAATTTACTGTAGTAAATACTGGTCTGAGGCGTGAAAACTTCATCGACATTTGCGAATTCATGCGTAGGCAAAACCTCAATACCTCTATCGTAAAACCACTGCAACTTACTCTGGTCGCGAACATTGTGCGCTAAGAGAATATAATCGCCTTGCCAATTGCCATAAACGTAACTGGAATACAAAATATGCTTGGTCATTTCCAAATGACCCTCATCAGATAAAACGGCAATTGCGGAGGATTTACTCATTCACTCAAAGTTTACTGCTTGATAAATAGGACTTGACCTTTGCTATCAACTATCGGATTACCGGTCTTTGATTTTACGGGAAATGCAGTATTTTTATTGATATGCTTTTTCATGTGCGCAAGGTTTTTTTCTACTGCAATCATTTTCCTCTGGAAGACGCTTTACTAAAACGCAAGAAAAACCAACGTGCCCCTCGATAGCGATCCAGCCACCAACCCCAAAAATACACCCCAGCAATGTTCCATCGGTTGATGAAATCCACGAGCATCATTCCCCAACGAGAAGGTTCAACCCCGTCAACCTGATACGTCTCTGTGGCTTCAGATTTATTCATGCGCGCACTCCACTCCGCATGGTACGGATTTCTGGGATCCCAAGGCTTTGTTGGGTGAATAATATGTAAAATCACCGCATGACGGTCGGAGAGTCTGCGAAGCAATCCCCGCCGATTGAAGTGCTCAGAAAAGTAATAATCGTTATAGACATAAGGCACCCGATCGCGTTGGGAATTAAGCACCATATTCAACACGCCCTGATCGTAATAAGCACATTCACGCCAGTATGCCGCAGTCTGACGACAAAGATCTGCAAAAAGCTCTTGTGACAACATTTTTTTAGGTATCACCATCATGCCGGAATTAAAACTCACTGCCCATAATTCGCGAGAAGTCATAATCCCATTGATTGCAGCTTGCGACCAGTCTGAATTCCTAGGCGCCATTTGATGGATAACCGGATAGCGAAAACAATCGTCGGCCGCAGCGAAATTCTCATACGTCAAAAGATGACGAATGTCCTTGCGAATGATCATATCTACATCCAAGTAGATGAGCTTATCCCAACGGGAAAATTTCGGATGAAATAAGATGATCTTGGCGAAATAAACCGCGCTGGAAGAAGGTAAATCCCCAAATTGAAAGTCATCTGCACCAACGGGGATGACGAATACTCCACGTCTTTCAAACCAAGAAGCGTCCGCCAAATCCCAAGCTAACAGGACAATATCCTCAGACCAACAACCATGACTTCGCGCACTGTACACCATTTGTTTTACATAAGGCGCATACTGCTCATTAGCCAGAAAAACCAAAGCGTTGGTACTCATTGAAAATAGTATTACAACTCCAATCGACTATTTATTTCCTACAAAGTAACGACGTAATCGCCACCACATCAAACCCAATTTCCCGAGCCATATCCACCACTGCACCCGAGCATCTAGGTTCGCAATTTCAAGCTGGGTAGGCCTAACCCCTATGGGTTTAAGTGTACTCAAATCATTAGCCCGTCGGAAATTCGCCAACCATTCGGTATGATACGGACTGGTACTTTCCCAAGGTTTTGGCTTTCCAACCAAATGTAAGATAACCGAATCATGATCATTTTTCCGGGGAACAAACCAATCGTGTACAAATAAGTCATTGTATGCGTACGGCAAAACCGCCCATCTTCTCTGAAAGAAAACATTCAATACAGCCTGCTCGGGAAAATATGCCAAACCGTGCATTCTATTTGCAAGCTCACACAAGGCTTCAAACTGCTGAGGGGTATTGGTTTGCGAAGCTATTAGCATTACCCCAACGTTGAATGACGGTGCTCCGAGATCAACGCCTAAATTCTTTACCAACTTTTTGTGCTGCGCACTTAGATAAACCTCATCCGGGACAAACTGAAACTCTAAAGGCGCATTCAAAGATTCACGAGCGGCGGCAAAGTGATTAAATTCCAACAATCCTCGAATGTCTTTACGAATGAGGACATCGGTGTCGAGATAAATAATTTTCTTCCATCGAGAAAATTCGGGATGAAAAAGATTCAATTTTGCGTACACCACCAAAGGCCAAGTAGCAGCTTTATTTTCTTGAGGTTTGCTGAAAATAATGGGCTGCGCGTGGTGAACGATTACTCCCTGATCTATAAACCACTCGAGCTTATCCTGCGAAATCTCGTGGGCTATCAAAAGCAAATCTTCGCTCCAACATCCTTGTCTGCGAGCCGCTACAAAAACTTGTTTGGTATAGTCGAGATAACTCTCGTCGGCGACTAAAGCCAAGGCATAATCACCCATTTCTAACCAAATTTTTATACCATCGATAGGCCGATGGCCAATATTTTTGTAATTGCTGACCCGCTAACCAAGTCCCGTGAGCAAGATACATTGGCACAAGTTTTAAAGTCCGAGATATCGCCCGAGCATAGTCGGTAAGCAACGAAGGATTTTCACCAATCTGCTCCACATTGGGAAAACGATCTGCCTGAGCCATCCGCTCCTTCCAATCGGAATAAAAATAACAGTCCGCGTGCCAAGGCTTATTCAAACCTATAAAATGCAGCACCTTTGAATGTCGTTTTTGACGTTGCAAGTGCGGCGTGCGTTCGACATCTCGAGTAAAAAAGAAAAAAGTATAATCGTTGTAAACCGCCGGCAAAGTACGCCATTTTTTATAATACAGAAAGTTGAACAAAGCCTGCTCCGGAAATCGCATGACGCACTCATATTTTCGTAAAATTTCCACTGAACGATCGAATAAGGCTTGGGAATTATAAGCTGTATCAAAAACCATAACTCCAACATTCAATGCCACTCGTTTTAAGTTGTACTGCTTTTTCAAACCAGCCAAAATATCCAATCCTTTCTGGTCTAACTCATCATCAAAAAGCAATTGTCCGCGAATATCCAAGTTGCCATTTTCTCTTCGAGCGGCAAAATTTGAATATTCAGCCAATCGATTGATATCGCGCATAATCATAATATCCGCGTCCATATACACCACCTTTTCCCATTTTTTCATCATGGGATGAACGAGATAACACTTATGAAAGATAATTGGTGACCAGCCATTTACATCACGATCAATCAAAGGAGGTGGGGAAAAAATATGAATTCCACGCTCCCGAAACCACTTCAACTTATGCTCGGCGACATTGTGCACAAATAAGCCGTATTCACCCTGCCAATTGCCATAGCGATGAGCACTGTAAAAAACTTGCTTGGTGTATTCTAAATAATTTTCATCCGAAACCAGAACCAAAATGTTCATGCAGTAATGTTTGGAAATTTATGTGGCCAAAGATAGTTCATCAAAACCTACCTTCTAAATCATAGTAAGCAATCTAGGCTCTAAAAATTGAAGGAGAAAAAGAGCTTGGATTGACGAAAAAGCCCGAACAAGCCTAGCTTCTTAGGTTTGTTCGGGCAATTAATCAAAAAGGATGGACAGTGAAGCAGAATCTACCGTAAATATTTTCACGATAAAACGCACACTTACTCCCCGGATCTTAGATCATCATTACGATCTAGCGAAAATGAAAATATCCAGGAATAATACCTACCGGAAAAGTCCGGATCAAGTTACCATTGGATGCGTAATGTTTAACTTCACCAGCAGAAGCAAAATCTTTGGCATCCCCGGCAAATAATTCATTGGTTACTGGGTGAACGCCCAAACTGTAAAAGGAAGATCCTCCAATATAAGCTGATGCCGGAAGCTGATTGTCGTTTACATCCATTTTAAAGACTGCGCCGCCGTAGCTGTTTTCCAACCAATACAAAGTTTTTTTATCGGCAGAAATACTCATCTTTCCAGGGGCTTGTGATGGATTTGAAAAGTCCAAACGCTTAAGAATATCACCCTGACTATTTAAGCAAAATAGTGCTCCAGCTTTGTCATTGCTCGGATCATTCCAATCTTTTGCTCCACTGCACAACACCCAAATATTTCCGGAGGCATCTTCAACCAGACTGTTTGGCACGCCGGTAAGGGTGATGCTTTGTGATACGGATTTGGAGCTTAGCGAAATTTTGGTCAGAACGCTATCCACGCCAAAACCACCGGTATTGACTACCCAAAGATGATCGCCTTGTCGCAAAATATGCTCAGGACCGGTGCCACAAAGTACGGAAGTTTCCTGACTCCAATCGGAGGTGCGGTAAAAATGCACCGAGTTGGACGCCCAGTCGCTAATCAATAAATAATCGCCGCTTTGTAAAGCGTAACGCGGTGAATTCAGATCGTCGATGGTATGCGTTAATGTCAGGTTTTTATCGGTAATACGCACCAAACCAGAATTATTGGCTACAAAAGCAAACCCATCATTCACATCAGCTATGGACTGAAAAATGTTGCCAATAGGTTGCGCGTTTACCGTACCAAAAGCGTCTTGCTCTACGCTGCCATCAGCTGGGTTATAAATGCTCAAGGTACCGCTTCCTGATCCGAAAGGACCTTCATTGGCAACAAATACTCCAGTTTTACCCTGCGTTGGAGTTGGAGTTGTGCCGTTGTCGTCGTCGCTGCTACAAGCTACAAAAAAGCTTAATGCTAAGCCGGTGATAAAAAAACGAGAGAACTTTTTCATAAGCGAATTTAATTTTTGACGATTACCTTAACTCGTTCTGAAGATCCTTTCCAACTAAAAAGCAGAATGAGTGGCCAATCGTCGTTGTTTTACATTTGGTTTAAGTTGGAAAATCGTAATTGAGCCCCACGAAAAAATGAAAGCCGGGCATGGGGCGTCCCAGCTGCAATTGATACATTTGATTGGTTAAATTTTCAAGGTGTACGGAAGCTCGTAAAATCCCCTTTCCTACTGAAAAATTATGCTGAATGGCCGAACCGAATAGCCAAACGCCAGGTATTTGAGCTGAAGGATGATGATCTAGGAGTCCGAACATTTCGCTCACGTGCCGACAGCGAAGGGAGACATCCCATTTTTGATTTTTCCAATATACGGAATGACTGTATCGATAAATAGGTTGGTAAATCAACTGTAATCCAGCAAAAGGATCGTCGTCACTTACCCCGAAAGCGCGTCCGTATGCACCACGTAGGTTACTGCCCAATTGCGCATTTCGCGTTTGTAAAAAAAGATAATCGTGGGACAGTTCTAGTCCATAAGCCCTGACTTCCTTAAGATTAGTAGCCGACCAAAAAGGACCAATGGAAGGCCGCCACTGGATATAATTGCGCGTATGCGAGGTGTAGGCGGTTAACTGCAGTTGAGATCGTGTTGAAATGTATTCCAAGCTCAACTCTCCCAACAGATTATTCTCGGGGAGTAAATCAGGATTACCCACCGGAGCCCAGTAAAGCTGATTAAGCGTGGGGATTCGGTAATTTGTCGACACGCGTGCCACCATTTTCCAATGCTCATCAAAATGATACCGATTGAGAAAAGCTATAGCCAATGGCGGGTCAAAACCATTCACCCACTCTTGACGGGCGCTAAACTCAAGGTCCCAACGATTGAAAAATGTATTGCCTAATTCCCCAAATACCCCAAACCAACGCTGAAAATTTCCTTCACTGAGGTTCGGACCCGGCGATGAACTATAGGTAAATTGCTGCCCTAATTTATATCTCCACCCCAGCACTTTTCCGTATTGATGATGCTCTACGTAATGACTTCGTGCCGGATTAAAACTTTCAATATCGGGAAAATCTTGGGTATACCACTGATCGGCATAGACAAAAGCGTATTGCAATAAACGCCCATTCTCCGCCGAACGTTGATTGTGCCAACCTAGTGAGGCCACTGCTTGACGGTCTTCCAAGCCTGCTCGCTGTCGTTGGTTTCCGGTAATGGTGGGTGGAATTTGTGTTTGCTTATCTAAATACCAAAAAGCAGCTTGGAGTCTATTTCGACTATCGAGCTCAACCTGTGCCTCTTGCATGATGTGCATCTGGCGATAGGCCGCATTAGGCAAGGGTCGGGGCTCTCCAAATAAAGGCTGAAAGGTGTAATCGTTATCACTTCGCTGCCACAGGATTTTTGTGCTTCCAGAAAATCTTCCCTGACGATAACTCGCGGCACTCATTTGCTGCACATAACCAAAACTCCCCATCGAGGTATGCTGTCGGAGTGTCAATCCTTCAGAAGCTTGACGGTTAGCTAGGAAAATATTACCGCCCAGACTACCATTACCCATTTGAGCGGATGCCCCAGCATTCAACAGAGAAATATCGTCGAAGAGAATGGCCGGTATCAGCGACAAATCAAGCATGCCCAAGGCAGGGTGATTTAGAGGTATACCATTCCAAAACACCCGAACTTGTTCGGCGTTGTTTCCTCGATGGGCCGCGGTACTAACCATCCCAGGTCCGTACGAAAGCACAAACCAGTGGGTGTTCCAAGTGAGAACGTCCGACAAAAAAAGCGCTGGAGTACGTAGAATGCGATCCTCACCAATATGATCTAATTGTTGAAATTGTCCGCTCAAACGAACGCGGTCAGCAAGCACCTCAACCTCGCCAAGGGTGTCGTGGCGGATCTGTGCTGAGAGCAAATAAGGAAAAATCAAGAGATACAGGACTACAAATAGCCCTGCACCCCACTTGGGTGTATGCATACTGTACCTTATCCTTTTTTCCCGAAGGACGGTTATGGGTTAACGAATGGCCCAGACAGGTCTTCTGACTTCCCCGGAATTCCTCGGTAGAGGACTCTGCACGATGCCTTCCCAGATTTCTCCAGTGGCTAAAGTGCTCCGTTTTGCGGGTTACAGCTGCGGGTACAGTTCCTGACTTTCACAGGATTCCCTATTAATGCTCGCGCAATCTAAGCGCTGCAAAAGTATAGTACAGATGAATATTGAATGAAATTATTTTGCGAGAAGACGCATTTGCACTTCAATAAGTTTATTTTGCTGGAGCGGCAGGGACGATTTGCATCCAACGGTTATGAAGGTCTTCCTGCCAATTTTCCATGGATACCGGAACCCCGTCAATCCAAGCATACTCGATGTTTTGGGTTGGTGCATCTAAGGCATCGCCGGTAGAAATAATTAAGGTAGCGGATTTTCCTGCTTCTAGGGTTCCATAACGCTTATCAATACCCATGATTTTGGCCGCATTACCGGTTATCATTGCTACCGCTTCTTCTTTAGGAAGGCCATAAGTAGTAGCTGTTCCGGCCATAAAGGGTAAATTGCGATTTCCCATGACCGGCATTCTTCCAATGTTGCTCAAGCAAAACAAAACTCCAGCTTCGTGGAGAATCTTGGGTGTGGAAAAGGGCAAATCCACCGGATCATCGGCTCGAACAGGAAGTTCGTGGGTTCTGCGGAGAATAACACTAACATTTTTCTCCCTAAGAAATTCAGCGATGATTGGCGCATCGGCACCGCCGACTATCACAATGTTTTGTACGCCTAAAGCCGAAATTTCGTTGATTGCTTCTAGCATTGCTCCGGCATTATTCGCGTGAATGTAAGCGCGTTTTTCGCCATCAAACATCCCTGTAAATGCTTCAAGTTTGAGGTTGATTGGTTTGCGATTTGATCTCAAATACGCTTTGGCATCGGTAAAAGTCTGCACAATATGACGCACTTGTTCGGCGTACTTCTCATTGACGACAAGCTTGCCCTTGGAACGATCAAAGCGTTGGGGATTTGGCCAATTGATATGCATACCATCGTCCATACGAACAACCGCCTCTTCCCAGTTACGAGCATCCAAACGCATTACGGATGACAGTCCAGAAAAGGTCCCCCCCTCCGGGGTGCTCTGCACGAGTAATACACCGTTATACCGAATGGTGGGATGTATTCGCGAATCGGTATTGAAGGCGATCGCCGTCCGTGCATTGGGATTGTCGCGTCCTACCTCCCGGAAATCAACCGTAGCTCGCACGGCCTCCACCTCCACCAGTCCGGCAGCTGTGGCCGGGGCTATAAATCCGGGATAAACATGCTTAGCCTCCAAGTCTTTGAGCTCAGAATATGGATGCGGACATTCCTCATCGCCCTCCCCTACCCATATAATATCGGCTCCCTTTATAAGTATTTGTCCCTGAGAAATGGCTTTCCCATTCCCCAAATGAAGATGGGCGTTGGTAAGGAGCAAAGAAGCCTGAGCAAAACCAAATTGAGTCTGCAAAAACAGGCAAATAACGAATATTCTACTTAGCATGGAAATGGATTTCTTCAAGGGTGTCACAATGGTATTCATTATCAATCTCAGACTCTGGTGAAGCCAGCTTAGCACCACCAGAGGCCGATGCTCTTACTTTTTTGAGAATGCGTTTACGCTCTTCTTGCATGGCCAGAATTTCGTCCTCATGCGCGCTGCGATCAAACATCAACCGACCATCGACAAAGGTTTTCTCGGCACGGGCATATACACTTAAGGGAACATCGGTCCAAATAACCAAATCAGCGTCCTTACCAATGGCGATGCTGCCGATAAGATGATCAAGATGAAGCATTTTCGCCGGATTCAAAGTCACCATTTTGAGGGCTTCTACCGGGTCATCACCTCCGTATCGTAAAACCTTTCCCGCCTCCTGATTTAATCGGCGACCCATTTCCGCATCGTCTGAGTTGATGGCAGTCGTTACCCCAGCACGAGCCATTGCGGCAGCGTTGAAAGGTATGGATTCGTTGACCTCCATCTTGTACGCCCACCAATCGGAAAATGTACTGCCAGCAGCCCCGTGAGCACGCATTTTATCGGCAACTTTGTACCCCTCCATCACGTGTGTAAAGGTGTTGATGCGGAATCCCATGCTGTCGGCAACTTTCATGAGCATGTTGATTTCCGACTGAATATAGGAATGACAACTGATGTGACGGTTGTTATTCATAATCTCCACCAAAGCCTCCAATTCTAAATCTATCCGCTTGTTGGGCGATTTGTCGGCCGCATACGCTTGCGCACGGTGAAATTGCTCAAACAAAAACTGCTCAACCCCCATGCGGGATTGTGGATAACGGACGGTCATTCGCTCACCCCAATTGGACTGCTTGACGTTTTCTCCCAAAGCAAATTTGATAAACCCCGGGGCATTTTCGATTTTCATTCCCTCGGCAGAACTCCCCCAACGCAATTTTACCAATGCCGACTGTCCGCCTATGGTGTTTGCCGAACCATGCAATAACTGGGAAGATGTAGTCCCTCCAGACAATTGACGGTAAATATTGATATCTTCCGGGTTGACTACATCGCCAATACGCACCTCCGAACTGATGGAAGACCCCGACTCATTTACCCCACGGGAAATTGCAATATGACTATGCTCGTCAATCATTCCCGGAGTAACATGCATCCCTTCAGCATCAATAACTTGAGCACCCTTCGGGGTTTTCAAATCTTTTCCAACAGCTCTGATTTTCCCCTGCTGAAAAACCACATCACAAGGGGCACAGATGGGCTCCGAACCCTCTAAAGTCCAAACCGTAGCATTGCGAATATGTACATTCGCCTGAGCGACTGGAGTGGTTCGCCCAAAGGCTTGAAAAGGACGCCAAAGCGCCGTTTGATAGTCGAAGTCTGGACTCAATACCGTATAAGGCTTCTTGTCATCATCCGCTTCGTCGACAGACTTTTCTCGTGTGGTTAGATAAGTTTTTGGAGGCGCCGTACTTCCTTCAAGCCAATGCGTTACCACCATTTGTTTGCCATCCGTTGAAAAAACCATTTGCCACTGATGCGGGATAGAATCTAACGAAAAACTCAATTCCACGCGATGATTGCTTCGTGTGTATTTGCCGTTGATGGTGTCTTTATTGGCGTGGATTAATCGGAATTTTTTATTGGAATTCAGTTCCAAAAGATAATCATCACCTACGCGGTAAGATCCGGCAACGGGCAACTCGTCTTTTACATCGACTTCGTGATGTACACCAAGAATCCAGTGCGCACGAAGATGGTTTTTGGGAGCGGTGAGTTGATTATCGAGTATCAAAAAATTCGCGAGCATTCCCGGACGAAGACGACCAATCATTTGCTCTTGACCCACAAATTGTGCGGCGTTAACGGTTAGTCCGGCAAGTATTTCATCTTCCGACAAGCCCGTATGTGCGAGTTGATAAAACACCTCAAAAGGTTTTTCCACCTCGCGAAGTGAAAATGCCGTTGCCACCTTGGCATCGCGCAATATTCTCGCGTTGTAGGGAGCTAGTTCCCAATGTTTCAACTCACGCAAACCGATATCGCGGGCGATAAAGGGGTTATTCAGATCTGGAGTTTCTGGAAAGCGCAAAGGAATAAGTACTCGGGCTTTCTTAGCAGCATATTCATCTGCCCACTGGTAAGCATCGCCAGATCCCATAACGATAAATGGAAGTTTATGCGACTGACCAAGCTCGAGCGCACGCAATCCGCTAAGTTTATCTTGAGCGGAAAAGAAGGCAGGCAACATCTCATGGCGCTTCATCTCCTCCAAATGCAGATGCTGCTCGTCGTTGCGACCTCCTTTTTTATACCACTCCAAATCGAGCAATGTCTGTCGCAACAATGCTATGGAGCCCATTTGAGAGCTGGGGTATTGCTGGGTACTGCTTCCCTTCTCAAAGGAAAAAAACCGAGCGGTATGAGGCGACAAAACGCAGAGTTGCTCATCGAGATTGGCCAATGCAACGAGCGCGCCCGTTCCCCGGACGATGCCGTCATGGTGGTGTGTAAGAACTACCCCTATTCCGTTGTTGCGCAATTTTTTCGCCTCCGCAGCTCGGTGTTGAAAGTTGTTGACCGCGTGCTGATCGGCACGGATGGCGCGGTTCCAACCAAAAGCACTTTTCCCATCCTTGCGCTCGTATTCTGGAGCAGTCCCAGACGAAGAAGCTTTGACATCAGCAAGTCCGTAATCGGTATGCAACTCCACAAACGAAGCGTAAACATATTTGCCGTTGAGATCAATCACCACGGCGTCTTTGGGAATACGCAAATCGTTACCCACAGCCACTACCCGATCATTTCGGATGATGAGCGTATTGGCTTTTTTTCCCGGTTCTGGGACAATATTTCCGTTGATAAATACTCGAGTAATATCTCGTCTGTCGTCACGGATTCCTTCGCGAGAGTGCAGGGATTGACCGAATAGAGCAATGGACACGGATAGACCTAGTCCGGTGAAAAGCGATTTCAGCATCTGATGGTTTTGTTATTTTAAACCGATAAATTAACGTTGGATAAGCAAGCGATAAACCGATGAACGACCAGCATTATCGATGGTTTTGAGCATATAAACGCCGGGCTTAAATTGACTCACGTCGAGTTTTTGCTCTGCGGGAGAAAGATTTTCCATAGTGCGTAACACTCGACCACCAGCATCGATGATTTCAATCCGATGCACGGAAGTCGCCTCGCTTAGATCGATATAGATCTCCATGTCGGCCGGATTTGGATATACCGAAATTCGATCGGTTCCGTAAAAACGCTTTGCGCCCACCGTAGCGAGAACCATTTCCACTGCCGCATAGGCATCCAGCTTACCCCAACCCCAGCGATGATGTCCGGTGGAAGGAATTGGTCCAGTCTGATTGTCTTGACGAGCGGTCGCTTTGATAATATCGCGGGCGTGATTCCAACTCATCGAAGGATTCGCTTGCAGCATCAATGCAACCGTTCCCGCAACTACAGGACCCGACATTGAAGTGCCCGAAAAACGCACAAAGTTGTAGGTCTTACCTTCCCAGTTTACTGAGCCTACGGAGGTGCCCGGACTCGGATCAAAGGAGGATACAGACGAGGCTACGGCCACACCAGGACCGGCAATATCGGGTTTCATACGACCGTCTACTGTAGGACCAAAACTTGTGAATGGCGCTAAATTACCGAATAAGGGTATGCCTGAGGTGCTAAATTCTCTAGACTTGTATGCACCTACCGTAATCACACGAGGACCAACCCCTGCCGGTTCGCCAACCCCGTAATCCGGATCACCCGCTACACCATTGGGAAATGTAAAACCCAAATAACCAGCAGTTAAATCGCTACCCCAATTCGTGTATCGCTCTTCCAAACGGGTAATGTTCCAACAGTGAACCTCACCCGAACCGGTGAAGCGAAGTACAGTCCTCAGACTTGTAGGATTTTGAATTTCCAAACGAATATTCGGCTTACTGTTGTTGGGATCTGATGCGATTCCTTCAAATTTATAATGAATGCTGTCTCCGTTGATCACAATGATTGAATCAACCGATGGATTATCCACACTGTGTATCCAACCACTACTAAATACGGTGTCTAGGGTGTTGGTCATCAACATGAGTTCAACCGAAAATGGAGCGTTGGCGCTTCCCCACATGGGCAAAGCATTTCCCCAATAATCCGGACGATTCATATTTGCAATCTGCATAACCGTTAGTGCTGTATCGAGATTATCGAGATCAATTTTTGCGTGAAAATTATTTTGGCCGTTATTTCCAGCAGAACCTACAAAAACTGCCCCTGGTCCTACGATCGACGTTATTGCCTGATTTTTCAGAGATGTACCATCGTGCGGACCAAGATGCGATCCCGTACTCATATTAAATACAAAAGGCTTACCCTCCGCGTTGGCATAATCTCTTACGTACGTCATTCCGTCGAGAAGACCAGCAGCACCACGACGATAGGGTAATAAAATGAGATCCGCCTCCGAAGCAAGTCCTTCAAAGCGAGTCCCCAAACCACTTCCAGCAGCTATTCCACTGGTGTGCATTCCGTGCGAACCAATACCGAAAGTGTAAGGGTCATCGTGACCAGCGGCCAGCATTTCTGCTTGCGTACGGTATTCGGTACCGTATGTAAATCCTGCAGGAGGAGTTCCTCCCACTTTGTTTTGATCCCATACTCTAGCCACACGATATCGCGTTCCCGAAGTGTCATAATATGTAGGGTGTGTAAAGTCAAATCCCCAGTCGATGACACCAACCACCGTTCCTGTTCCGTTAAATGGTTGCGGCATCGAGCCTAAACCTTGTTTTACCGAATCGGCACGGACATCGGCAATTGCTAAGTCCAAGGCCGGTGCGTCACCGGGCGCACCCATTTCCACGTAAATCACCCCTTCAACCTCCAAAATTCGTTTTCTACTGTCCAATGGCAACTCAATACTTACCAAATCATTCAGAATCGTCCCGACCGTAACACCCAAATTTTGCAAATCCGCAATTCGAAAACGCTGAACATCAACTTTCAGAACTGCCGGAATCATCCACTGTCCATTTCGGTAATGCAGAGCATGACGGTTGACAAAATTCTGAGGCAAGTCGCCGGAAGCTCGAATAGTAGCCGGTAGTTTATCGTATTCCGTATAGAGAAATTTTGCAGAAACGCTCGGAACGGCTTGTTGTGCAAAGGCCGTAAAGCCAAGGAAAAAGGTGAATACCCCCCAGATCAATCGATGCATAGTGTAGATTTTTTCGATAAAAATAAATTAGTGTGTAAAGATACAGCAAGAATCCGCGGTTGAGCAAATACCTGAAAATTTTCGTTGTTGTACGGAGCCGAAAAGGACTTCTGTAGCCAAGCGCACGCCACAACATTCCCTCTGGATATAAAGAATGCCCCAAATTAGAGCTTGCGGATTAAATCCAACAGATGTACTTTTGCCGCCGGGACAAGTCCCATACAACCAGCTCCTGGTGAACCCCCCCAGATCCGGAAGGAAGCAAGGGTATCCGGTCGTAGCGGTGTGATATGGTAAGCTTGTCCCTTTTTTGTACCCATAACTTTGTCGTCTTAACCACTATGGAAACAACATACATCGGTCTTGAAGTCCGCAACAACGCCCCCGACACCTGGAACGAAATCATTTTAGCGCTGCTTAGCGAGTTTCCATTTGATAGTTTTGAAGAAAAAGATGAAGCCTTATGGGCCTACATTCCCGCAAAAGATTTTGACGAAAATGCATTGCAAGCATTAGATGATATTCGAGAAGCGGCGGGAATTCACACCATTATTCACGAAATGGAAAAACAAAACTGGAATGAGACTTGGGAAAAGCAGTTTCACCCGGTAGAGATTGAAGATATTTGCTACATCTACGCTCCTTTTCACGAAAAACCTCGTTCGGATGCGTATGCGCATACCATGAACATCATGCCGAAAATGGCCTTTGGCACCGGACATCACGCCACCACTTGGCTGATGATTAAATCCATGTATCTAGATTACGATTTTAACGACAAAGACGTTTTAGACATGGGTTGTGGCACGGGTGTTTTGGCGTTGTTTGCACGAATTCGTGGCGCAGCAAGCGTTCACGGCATCGACATCGACGATTGGGCCATTGAAAATACCTTTGAGAATTTTGCAGCCAATCATCTCCAAGCTCCAGAATACGCTAAGTGCGGCAATCGAGAGGCGATTCCATCCGAGGCCATGTACGACTGCATTTTGGCAAACATCAATCGCAATGTACTCTTAGAAGATTTACCGGTTTACGTGGAGCACCTCAGATCTGGCGGCACCGTATTTCTCTCAGGATTTTACCCACACGATATCCCGGTGTTGGAGAATGTATGGAAACCCCTTGGCCTGCAAATCCAACAACAAAGAGAAAAATCCGGTTGGGCATGTGTTGTACTCAAACACCAATCTTGATTTCGACTTAGCAACATCCTTAACCTACCGAGTTAGGAAGAAGCAAATCTGAAAAAGCTAATTCGTCGTCAATGCTTTGAAGAAATGACGTATAGCTCATTTCCTCGAATCCCAATGATATTCCAGAGCTCCAAAACTCGTAAATAAACTCCCCTCAGGCACGATGCGCCCGCGCCCGCGATTGCAACGGAAAGCCCGGAGGCCAAAACGACTGTGGACGCCAACGGGCAAGAGCGACGGAGGAGCTCCTTGCCCGTTGCTGCGGACACGTCGTTTTTGGCCGAGGACTTGCAGTGGAAAGCGCGATAAGGCGCCAAAAAAATCAAGACTTCGGATTAGTTTTGCACATTACCTTTGAGCTACCTAAAAACACCTTACTTCTCTATGCCTAAAATATTTTGGATTTTCGTATTCGTCGGTTTTGGACTACCTACGCTGCAAGCTCAAAAAATCAAGCAGTTCACGCACGAACCCAAAGCATGGTTTACCGAACTGCAAAAGCTACTAAAGGACGATAAAAAAGCTGGTGCAGAGGTGCTCTTGCAAGAATTTGGCATGGTTTGGGAATCGGGAGATTTTACTCCGCAAATGCAGGAAGATATCTTTAAGACCTCCAACAATTTCATCAAAAAACGCACGCTCGATTACGAGATTTGGAAGAACTATTTGAGTATTTTGAGTCATTTGATTGGCCAAGAGGAAACCGAAAACGTAAAAAATTGGATTGATTACTTTCAAAATTATTCCCGCAGAAACACAGCAAGGGCTATTCGCGATCAATTGGGCGTGTATTACATGGTTTTCTACGACAGCAAAATGTTTGATGACGGATCGCTATCGTGGCAATTTACCGGCAGTTACGAACTAAAATTTTCCGAGGGAGAACCCTCTTTCAGTTTTGAAGAGACCGATCTTTTTGCGCAGTATAAGGGCGACTCGACCTTTATTGAAGGGACTCGAGGTGTGTACATTCCAGCTACTTTTCATTGGCAGGGTCAAGGAGGTGAAATTTTTTGGGATCGCACTGGTTTGACGCCCGACAGTGCACGTGCGGCATTTTCAACCTATGAGCTTTTTGCCAATAAAACCAATTTTGAGGCCGACTCCGTTACGCTCTATACCATTGTATATCCGCTCGAGCCATTGCAAGGAAAATTAGAAGAACGCTTGAGTCCGCGCAACGACCCCAATTCCGCGACTTTTCCACGCTTTTACTCCTACCGCCAAGATGTGAGCATTGAGGGAATCGCCGAAAACGTAAACTTCTTGGGCGGAATCTCGGTGATGGGAAGGAAAATTTACGGCTCTGGAGGAAATCGCGGCGATGCGGCTTTCGTTTTTTACTATGAAGGAAACCCGAAAATTATTGCTCGAGGAGAGCGCTTTCGTCTGCGCGACAATCTTTTCACCTCGGAAAGAATTGCCCTTACTGTCTACCTCGACCAAGACTCCATCTACCATCCGAAAGTCTACATGCGATTGGTGCCGGAACAAAATACCGTGACTTTCCTTCGTCAATCAGAAGGTTTGAGTTTGGCTAAATTCACCAACACCTATCACAATGTAAACATGGCATTTGAGGCCTTGCGGTGGAAAATGGACGAGCCGCGTATGATCATCTCCAACATGAATACAGGTACGCCAACGCCGGTAGTCATCGAATCCAATTACTACTATCGCATGGAACGTTTCATGGCCTTGCAGGGCTACGACCTCAAAAATCCGCTCTATAATATTCGTCGGATTATTGGCAGTTACGGTGGCACAACCTTCGATATGGAGACGCTTGCACGTGAAATGCGACTCGATGTTCGGGGCGCGCGTATTTTCGCTATGAAGCTTGCGGTGGAAGGCTACGGCTCGTTTGATCTTTTGAAAGACGAAATGACGTTTGGTGACAAAGTCTACGACTACATCGACTACTACGAAGAGAAAAAAGATTACGATGTAATTGCCTTCGTATCACAAATTGAAGGCGCACCCAATGGGTACCTGAGTCTGCTCGACAACGACCTGATTCTAAATGGTGTTCGCTCCATATCCCTCAGTGATTCCCAAGAGGTTCGGCTATTTCCTTACGAACAAAAAATCGTGATGCACAAAGACCTGAATTTCGACTTTAATGGCGCTGTGGTTGCGGGCCGATTTGCTTTTTGGGGCAATGAATTCTCATTTATCTACGATCAATTTCGCCTGAACATGGTGGACATTGATTCCATGCGGTTTAAAGTAGAACGTTTTTACGGCAAGGAAGACATAACCGGAACACGTCCGTTGGTAGATGTGCAGAACGTACTTCAAGATCTCACCGGTGAATTGCTCATCGACCATCCGAACAATAAATCGGGAAAGGTCATGCTGCCGGAGTATCCTATTTTCCGATCTGCCAAAGAGAGTTATGTTTATTTCGACAATCCGAAAATATTCAGTGGTGTATACCCGAGAAAGTCGTTTTACATTGAATTAGCGCCCTTTGAGATTGATAGTTTGGATAATGCAAAAACAGAATCCATCGAGTTTGAAGGCGTATTTGTTAGTGCAGGTATATTCCCTGATATAAATGAACCCATTAAGGTTCAGCGCGATTACTCCTTAGGATTTGTGCGACAAACACCCGAATCAGGGTACCCTGCCTATGGGGGTAAAGGTCGTTTTTTCAATACCATTAGTCTAAGCAACAAAGGTCTGAAAGGCGATGGTCAAATCGAATACCTCACCGCTACGGCACAGTCGGGGGAATGGTTTTTCTTCCCCGATTCGACCAATGGTTTAGCCAATGATTTTGAGATACTTGCACAGACCAAAGGCACGGAATATCCTCATGTGACCAATGTGGAAACCAATATTCACTGGGAGCCGTACAATGATAAAATGTTTGCCCGAAACACCACCAAACCCTTCCAAATGTACGATGAGGTGGGTATGACTGCGACTGGTGAGCTCACGTATAGTCCGTCATCTCTCCGGGGAAATGCCCGAATTGCTTATCTCGACGCGGAAAATGAGTCTGAAGATTTCCTCTTCCGCAATCGGGCATTTGAATCCCAAAAGATGTCGTTTAGAGTTCGTAAATACACCGGAAGTCCTTGGGCGTTTTCACTTAAAAATGCGCGTGGAGAGGTGAATTTTGATCTTGATCGAGGACAATTTACCCTCAATAATCCGGCTGAATATTTCAATTTTGAAATCCAACAATACATTAGCTACATGGATTTTGCCGAATGGAAAATCAGTCCGAAAACCATTGAAGTCAGTCGAAAAGGCGAACTTCCCTCCTCGCGGATGGTGTCTACACACCGAGAGCAGGATTCCCTCCAATTCGTAGCCCGAAGTGGTAAATTCTCCCTCATTACCGATGAGCTGGAAGTATTCCGTGCCGACGAAATTCCCGTTGCCGACGCTACCATCTACCCCGACACTGGTTACGTGGTCATTGACCCGGGGGCGAAGATGCGCCGACTGGAAAACAGTAAGGTTATTGCCAACCGCACGAACAAATACCACGAGTTTAACGAGTCGAGCATTCAAATTCACGGCAGGAAGAAATACGATGGTAACGGATATTATGAGTACATCGATGAAGACAAAGTCGGCTGGCCTCTCTTTTTCCAAGAGATAAAAGTAACTCGTGAAGGGATGACCCAAGCGTTTGCGGAAATTAGCGAGGAAGACCACTTTTTCTTAAGTTCGTTTTTTGCTTACAAAGGAAGAGCGTTTTTAGAGGCTCCACGCAAACATTTACTCTTCGACGGAAGCACCTTAATTCAGCATGCGTGTGAAAACATCCTTACCGATTGGTTCTCCTTCCGCAGCATAATTGATCCGGATAAAATTGTCATCGATTTACCCGCACCCCGCGAGGATGGTCGCAGTCGGATTAAGAATGGAATCTACATATCCAACGACTCAACCTCCGGATATTCAGCCTTCCTTACCCCGGAAAATCCTCAGGCCGCCTACGATATTTTAACGGCAAATGGAAAACTTTACTATGATCATACCCTTAACTCCTACATCATCACCTCTGCAGAACGCATTGAAGACCCTGAGGGAAAAGGCAATTATTTGGCTTTGAATAACCGTGATTGCTTCACTGAGGGTGACGGGGTACTTAGTTTTGGCGACCGCTTGGGTCAGGTGAAAATTGAAGGCGTTGGTAGAGCTGAACACCAAATGGAGGATGATCTTATTTTGCTCGATTTTCAATTGGCTTTGGATTTCTTCTTCAACGACGATATCACTAAAAAAATTGCTCAGGAGATCATGAGTCGAAGCGGTTTAGCAGGCGTAGACCTAAGCAGACCAGCCTACAAAGCGGTAATCAATCAACTCCTAGACGGGAAAACACGTACGCGATTTGTGGAGGATTTGGAATTTTATGGCGCACCAGAAAAGTTGCCTAAAGAACTTCAAAACACCTTCACATTCAGCGACATTCAGATGGAGTGGAACCCTAATGTCAATGCATTTTTATCGGTCGGACAATTGGGTATTGGCTCTATAGGTAAAGAACCAATCTTCCGTAAAGTCGATGGCATATTGGAAATTGCCCGCAAACGTCGTGGTGACGAAATACGACTCTACATCGAACTCGACAACAAGACCTTCTACTTTTTCGAATATCGAAGAAACATGATGAGTTTTTACAGTTCCGACGACGAGCTCATGGCCATCATTCGTGATACTGATCCCAACAAGCGCAAACAGTCGGGCGAAAAAGGTCAACAGCCTTACACGTACACCATAAGCACCCGCGGAAAGATGAATCGCTTCCTAAACCGCATGGACGATATTGATGAAGAGTAAGGCCTTGACCTTTAGATATTGGTATTGTTATAGCGTTTTATGAGAACAAAGTGCCAATTTTGGAAAATCCCTCTTTAAAGGATTGAGAAGCTGAGGAGAATGCAGATTTTGTTTCTTCCCACTTCTCATCTGAGGCGGATTCCACTTTTGCGTATTTAGCTTTTAAATCGGCATTAATAGCTTCCAGATCTTTCAGTGAACTTTCGTACTTAGATTTTGCGTCGTCACGAACTGATTCTGATTTGGCTTTCAGTTCGTTGATTTTTGCCGAAACATCGTCAATTGTTTTAGCTGCTTTTGCTTTAAATTCTTCCTTATTCATAATTAGGTGTTTAAATTAATTCCTACTCGTTAAGCTTTTCGGAGTCCGCTTCATTGATTTCACAAAACATCAAACTCTTTGTGAGCGGTTTGAATACAGACAGCTCATTTTTTCTCCGAACTCAGTAGCGACTTTTTAAAAAAACATTCGCACATCACTTCGATTACAAAAAAAATGATTAGTTGCAGAATCAATGTATGCTGGGAATATAAGGAATAAAAAAATACTACACAAGTTTTTTTTCAAATAGCTGGATATTTCGGTGTCGATCAGGAGATAGAAACTAAATGGAGCGCTTATTTTCCAAAATGGATCATCAAGAAGAAAGCATACTGCATGTTTGACGAAAGGCGAATATCGAACAAACGATTTGTAAAGACAAAATATCATCAAAACCGAGATAGGTGACAAATATGAAAAGCTTGGAAAAGCTTGGAAGATATTGTGTACTAAGCACAGAACTTGTGCAGGGACAGTATAACAGGATTGTTATTCAGATAAGGGGTATATGAAAAGGGTTTATGATGCACGACCGGAATTACTTAGAGTTTTACAACAAGGGTACGTAATCACAAAATTCGAGGTTTAACCTTGTGATAAGCGGCTTTATGTATCGAAAACTTCGAGGTCAAGTATAATTACCGAGAAGCCGTCTTGCCCCAAACGCCTTAACAATTAAACAAAATCAAGAAGCCTTAACGAAAATCATAAGACAGCCCGAGTCTTAATCCGACGTTTAGGTTATTGGTAGTTTCTTGGAATTCTTGATGAGTCTCATATCGTTCGCGACTTAATAATGGACCAATAGAAAGGTTATATTTCTGCAGGATTGTCCAGCGCACGTTAAAGGAAAGCATATTACTTAAAAATGTTCTTGGCGAAAAAATATCTTGAATGTATGCATACTCAATATTCAGCCCTAGTGAGTTAGAATAAAGCGGCAGAATAGTCCCCATTCCCCACCCATTTACTAATGCGTCACGAGAATTAGGGTGATAACCAAGAAGAACGAGTGTGTAAAATTTCCGAAGTCCGGTTTTAAAAGCGAATCCTGAAAAGCCATTCGTCGCTGCAAATCCCTCAACCGCCATGTAACCTCCTTTCCTTACGAACGATAAAAAACCAATTTGCAGTCCATTATAAATCGTATCTGTAAAATTAAAGAGCCCAAATTGAATGCCGTTAAGCGAAGGAATATCATTTATAGCACCTACCTGAATAGCTAAGTAATCTGTTACCCAACCGACACTAAAAAGCGTATCCGAATCATATCTGAGCAACTCATAACCAGAATACAAATCATTCCATCCTCCAAACTGAAAGGCGAATCCATTCTTTTTTACTTGAGCGGTATTCATAATACCAAACTGTAAAGGACTGCCTTCTGACGAATAATTTAAATACCCAAATTGTGCAGCCCCGTCACTTTTAATTATAGTGTTGAATCCTCCAATTTGCAATCCACTAAAAACACCATCCGCTTTGTTGTATACACCTAAGTGCATTCCGAAATAATGACTTCCCGATCGGTTAATTAGTCCCAAAAGAGGATACGGATAATTATCTCCCACACGGTTATAAATAACGGAATATATATTCCGGTTCATCTCTGAATCCTGTGCATTTACACGCTGAACACTTAAAAAAAGGCCAACGAACAATAGCCCTAATACGAAAATATTAGTTTGTATAAAATTATCGTGACTTTTATGCATAACATAAGCTATTAGAAGGTGATTAAAATTACCAGCAGCGAAATAAAGTTAAGAATGTAAAGGTAACACCTACCCAATTGGGCACCAAAAAAAATAAAGCATTACACTTCAGGCTAGAAAACAGCATCGTTAAAGAGAATAAAGCGTCAAAAAGTTGTACTTTTGAGCACGTAAAAATCACTAATGATTCAACCACATGAATAAAGAAAACACCCAACCCAACAACCCACTACACGGGGTAAAATTAGTTGACATTTTAGAGTTTTTAGTTGCTCAGTATGGTTGGGAAATTTTAGGTGAGAAAATCAATATCAACTGCTTTAACAGTAATCCATCAATCAAATCGAGTTTAACTTTTTTAAGAAAAACACCCTGGGCCAGAGACAAAGTTGAGCAACTGTACATTCACACATTAAAAAAACAAAAAAATAACACCCCACCCCACCACCCCCCAGCTCCGTAGGAGCGACCCAAATACTAACCCTAGGTTTTAACCTAGGGCGAAGCGCAGCGGAGGACGAAGAGTGCAGAGTACGAAGCGCAGCGGAGGACGAAGAGTGCAGAGTACGAAGCGCAGCGAAGTACGAAGAGTGCAGAGTACGAAGCGCAGCGGAGTATGAAGAAAGCGCAGTGCGGAGTACGCACCGCCCCAGAGAGCACCATCCTCCCCCCAGCTCCGTAGGAGCGACCCAAATACTAACCCTAGGTTTTAACCTAGGGCGTAGCGCAGCGAAGTATGAAGAGTACAGAGTGCGTAGCGCAGCGAAGTACGAA
>REDE01000115.1 GCA_007693635.1 Flavobacteriales bacterium
ATATCGCCTAAATCTAGACCTAATTGTCGTCTATGATCCGGATTTCCCATATCGTACCCCAATTGGCACTGGTCACTAACTTGTTGATATCCAATGGTGGATTTGTGTTGAGCAATTTGAATCAATAATGATCTGATTTCTGAATTCATGGCTAATGGTTTAAATTAAACAAAAAAAGCCCAAACGTTTATTCTAACGCTATTGAGCTTTACTTATGAAAAAAAGGTGTTTGATAATTATCCGAAAGTCAACAATTAAAAAAGTCGTCCAGTGGAAATTTTAACCTTTACAATAATAAAAAACAACTTTGAAATATGCAAATTTTTTCTAGTTTTTTTTCATCTATTTGAATTCATAAATTTTTTGTATAGCGTTGTTTGGTATTCATAAAGGGTTCGCTGATATTTTTTCAGCGGTCGGACGGAACCTATAAGTTTAATTATCAGGGGGGGGGTGTCAAACTTTTTTATCGTGTAAATCTCATTGTTTAAAATCATTTTAAAGATTGGTAATGCTATGAGATACAGCAATTATTTTGAAAACTACTTCATAACTTTGGTTTAAAGATGATACTCAATATTTAATCCCACCAGCAACCCTCCCCACCCAATTCTCCATCATCAAAATCCCCCCAAAAATCCCCTATCTTTGCCCCATGCGTCAACTCTATGCATTTTTCCTAATTTTTCTCAGTTTGTCCGTGCGTGGTCAACTGCGGGAGTTTTATGTGACGCAGCGTGAGCCGGACGGGAATTTGGTGGTGCAGGCCAATTGGGATTTTCCGGATAATGCCTTGGTTTTTGTTTATTCCGACTTGGAAGGATTGGAGTTTCGATCCTCGCTGGGGGGCATCAATCGACAATATTACAATCAACGGGCCAGTCGGTACGAGTTGTTGGTGACACCGCAAAAGCAGATTTTGTTTGTGGCGGCGTATGGATTTATTGAGGAGCGTGTAGCTTTGATTAATCCTGCTCCCAAGGCAGTGTTGCTCTACCAGGTGGAGGAGCGAAAGGGACAGGATATGGTGGCGGTTTACTTTCGGATATATCCGCCAGATGCGATTATGATGGTGGATGAGGCACCAACCGCCATCAACCAAACAGTGAAGGTTCCCTCCAGAACGGTGCGTTTGCAACTGATCCGCGAGGGATACTACGAGGTGGATGAAATGATCAGTATTTCTGCTGATCAGGTGAATTATGAGTTTAGCATGGAAATGATTGCAAATGATACGGAAGAGGTGATGGAATCATCGGAAGAAAAAACCCCTACTTCCACCCTGCCGTTGGCAATTCAACATTTGGAGAGAGATATGGTATTTGTGAAAGGCGGCAAGTTTATGCGGGGTTGTACGGCTGAACAGCTTGGTTTGTGCTTACCCGAAGAAAAACCGGCACACAGAGTATTACTGAACGATTTTTTCATGGGAAAATATGAGGTCACCGTTGCGCAGTTTGCGGTATTTATTGAGGCTACCGGCTACCAAACCGATGCCGATCGCTTTGGAGGAAGTTCGGTGTGGACGGGCGAGACTTGGAAAAAGTCGCCCGGTATTAACTGGATGTACAGTGCCGCCGGAAAGAAACGTGCGGAAGACGAATTCGACCACCCGGTGGTGCACGTGAGCTGGAACGATGCGGTGGCCTTTTGCAAATGGTTGAGTGACCTGACCGAAAAAAACTACCGCTTACCAACCGAGGCAGAATGGGAGTACGCGGCCAGAGGTGGGCAAGCTGCCAACGCTACGCGCTATGCCGGTGGTGGTGATTTGCAAGTGGTTGCTTGGTATAAATCCAACAGCGGTATGCAGACCCAGCAAGTTGGCCGTAAAGAGGCCAATGAGTTGGGTATTTACGACCTGAGTGGAAATGTGTGGGAATGGTGCGCGGATTGGTACGGAAAGTACGCTGCGGGCGAAATTCACGATCCGCAAGGCGCGCGTTCAGGCACCTACCGGATCCTGCGCGGCGGGAGTTGGCTCAGTTTGCCGAAGCGTTGTAGGGTTTCCAATCGAGATTACAACAAGCCGCAGTCACGTGGCGGCGACAGTGGATTTCGAGTTGTTTTGCAGTAGTTTATCATCTTTGCGCAAGTGTTAAAATCGGCAATAGTCGTTTAGAATTCGAGCAAATATGCGGCGTTTTAAGTATGTTTGTACATCTGTTTATTTTTTAATTTCAAAATATGCTTGAATTATTATTCAATAACTTGCTAACCTTATCTCTCGGTTTAGCTTTTTTTATTTTCATTTCCCCAATTTTGTTTAGGAGCGTATTAGATAAAACTCAAATCGCTAGTATCGTTATCACTATTGGTATATTAGGAACTTTTGGGGGCGTTTTTTTGGGATTATTGAACTTTGATACCGACAATATCACCGAGAGCATCCCCGATCTTATTAGAGGCTTGAAAACGGCTTTTATCACATCCATCGCGGGTCTATTCACCAATTTATTGCTGCGGATTTTTCCGGGAGCGTATGGCTTTAAAAGAAGCATTAGTGACAACAAATCAGAGAACTTAGCCGAAGAAATCATTGCATCGATGAACAAGGTGGCCAATGCCATTTCCGGCGAGGGGGAATCGTCGATGGTGACCCAACTACAGAAGGTTAGAACCACCAATATGGACGGCTTTGAGAAAATGAACAAGTCCTTTGAAACTTTCGCCGAGCGGGTGGTGTCGGATAATACTCAGAGTCTGATCGATGCCTTAACTCAGGTGATGCGCGATTTCAATACCCAGATCAACGAGCAGTTTGGCGACAACTTCGTTAAATTAAATGATGGCATTGGCGCCATGCTCGAGTGGCAGAAAGAGTACAAATCACAGGTAGAAATTCTAACGGAACAATTTACCAAGGTAACGGAAAGCGTAAAGGCCATCGACAAGTCACTGAAGAGCACCTCGAAGAGCAGTGAAAGCATCTACGAAACCAACGAGATACTAAAACAAACCCTAATGGAGCTATCTTCAACGGTAGGTTCTCTTTCTGAATTGGGTGAGAAAGCCAAGCAGTCATTCCCCGCGATTGAGAAGAATATGGAATCGTTGACCAGAACGTCGAGTCAATTCATAAAAAATTCTTTGGGCGACATCGAAGATCGTTACAGCGACATGTCTGATACACAGAAGAAGTTGATGGAGAGTTACCGGGCGAATATTGAAAAAATGATCACCGATAATGCCGAGCGTGTGCAAAAATTAGATGCTGCTTTGGGTGATGAGCTGAATAAATCCTTGGAGAGCTTGGGGAAAAATCTCACCTCCCTGTCGAAGCACTTTGTGAACGACTACAAGCCATTGACCGATAAGTTAAAAGAGGTGGTTCAGTTGGCCAATAAACTAAACTGATATGGTTGATTTTAATTCCAAACAAGACGGCGAGAGTCAGTGGCTGCCAATATCGGATTTAATGGCGGTGCTGATGATGATTTTTTTGTTGATTGCGGTGAGTTTTATGTTGCAGGTGTATTTAGAAAAAGAGCGGATAAAGGAGGTAGCCGTTACGTACAGCAAATTGCAGGATGATCTCTACGAAGACTTAATGACCGAATTCAAAGACGATCTGGAGCGTTGGGATGCGGTGATCGATAAAGAAAATCTCAGTGTGCGTTTTAAGTCTCCGCGCATTATTTTTGATAACAACGAATACGAAATCAATAAGGATTTCAAGGACATATTGGACCAGTTTTTCCCTCGGTTTATCCGCATACTTCACGGCGACGAATACAGGAACGACATTGATGAAATTAGAATTGAGGGGCATACATCCAGTGAATGGCGTACGCAGACCTCCGTGCAGGATGCCTATATTTTGAACATGCAGTTGTCGCAAAACCGCACCCGAAACGTATTGGAATACGTGTTAAGCATCGATGACAACCAGACGATACTTAGGTGGGCGCGGCAGCATCTTGTGGCCAATGGGCTGAGTTCGAGCCGTCTGATTTACAATGCCGACGGCACGGAAAACAAAGAGCTATCAAAGCGCGTGGAGTTCAAAGTAAAAACCAATGCCGAACAGCGGATTGCTAAAATTTTGAGCGACTAATGAAGTCTATACCTAAAAACTTAGCTTGTTTTTGAGCAGAGGAATAAAAGACAAAAAAACAACATCCCATGAAGCTAATTGATTTTGACGATATGCCGGAGATGAAAGCCCTTCTTAAAACAATGGGGGCCAAGCGTGTAGCTTGGGTTACCGATAACGTTTGGAATGCCATTGACGACGATAAGTTGAGTGAAATACTTGCAGCCGGAGAGGTGGAGGTAAGCATGGATGAAATTGATGACATCGAAATTGTTGATGGCGTTTTTCTCTACAAGGGCCAACGGGTGATTATTTACATTCGTGATCAAGTTTATAAATATTATGAACAAGGCTATAAGTTTCACTTTACGAAATGTAGTACAATTAGTGACGCCTTCATCAACAAAAGAGATACACGCTATGTGCTTTCCGTACGTACCGACGGGTATTTTTCCATCAACTTGATGAATGACGGAGAGGTAGTGCAACGAGGCTTGATTGAACCTTTGAAGGTTTGTCGAAATTGTCTGAGATCAATCAATTATCAGGGGTATAGCACCGCTGGAAGAGAAAGAAAAGATCAGATTTATGAGGAATTTGAATTGGAAGAATACTTCAAGAAATACAAGCGCGATGATTTAAACCGAGATGATTTCCGCAAATCCAATGAATGGTAAATTTAGCTTTGGCAAACATCGCTTAGCGCCTTAACAAAACGGCAAACACAATCATTTACAAACAATTAAAAAAATGAGATTAAAAAACTTTTTTTGGTTGATGATATTAACGGGGAACATTCTTCATGCCCAGGTAACGCCAGACTCCCTACGTCCGCAGAGCAAATACCAGCAATTTGAGCAACAACGCCTGGAGCAAATGCAGAAATATGCCGACAAACAGGCGCATGATTTAGACAGTTTGAGAGCCAAGTACTTAAAATACGAAGCTGAACGTGAGGATTTAATGATGCGTTTTATCAACAATGAAAAAGACGAGGCCTTAGTCGAACGCTCGGAAATAGCAGAAAAAAAGAATCCTATTGTCGAGGTTCCCTCGGAAGATTCCCCTGCGCAAACTGGAGTTCCCGAAGCAAAACAAATTCCGACAGATGTAACATCGGATGAAGTACTCGCATCTGAAATAGAGGCCAACCGACCGGTTTTTTATCCCGTTAACGCGAAATTTCCGGTTACATCGCCATTTGATTTGAATAGATTTCACCCCGTATTAAAAGTCAACAAACCACATAAGGGCATAGATTTCGGTGCTCCTCAAGGCACTCCGGTGTATGCTACCGCCGATGGCTTAGTGGAAATTGCTCGTTTTTCAAAATCGGCTGGTAACTGGATAATGATCAATCACCATAACGGCTATAAAACGGTTTACATGCATCTGAGTACCCTAGCACAAAAAGAAAATGCACGCGTAAAACGAGGTGACATAATTGGGTACGTAGGCAGTACAGGATACTCCACCGGTCCGCACCTGCATTATGAAGTCTGGCTAAATGAAAGTCCGTTAAATCCTAAAAGGTTTTTGATGTACAAATAAGTTTTGGAGGCTTGACAAAGTTGATTTTTAATTTCCGCTTCCGGCATTTTAGCCAAAGCCGTGCGTTCAAACAGCATTTTGTCTATTTGCTCACGAAGCTCCCTTACGCCCCATTGGTTTTGAGCAGAAAGCAGGAGATGGTATTCTCGTTTTAAATCATCTGAAATGGTTACCAATTCAATCAAATGACTCCAGCTTAATTGTTGCGACACTGTCGCAAAATTTTCTTCGGTAAAATTTTCGGCTACTTTTATCATTCTTGTTAAAGCAGAATAAGATAATCCTTTAACTAGGTTCTTCGTTAATTCTTGCGACAACCTCACAAGAATTTGTTTTCCGTATTCAAGTTAAACTCTACGGAAATATAATGACCAATAGACCAATACAGAAGCGTGGTTTCCGCGTTAAGATAAATAGCCGCCTTACTTATTGTAGCGTTAACAAGCGCTGAGATTTTTTCAACCAAATGATTGACCGTTGGTAATAGATCAACAGAATTATTTGGTGTTTTTTCATGGATATTCATTCCATCAATTTTTTAAGTGTTTCTGCATCCGGCAGGGCGTCTTTGAGTTCTGGCGGAAGGGTGCTGGAGGTGCGGTATGTGGCTACGCCCATGGGTTTGCTAAAGTCGCGAAAGCTGTATTCCACCTTTTTTTGGTCTTTTTCCTTGCACAGAATAATGCCTATGGATGGGTTTTCGTGTGGTTTTTTGAGTAAATCATCTAAGGCAGAAAGATAAAAGTTCATCTTGCCGATGTATTCGGGTTTAAATTTTCCGCGTTTCAAATCAAAGGCAATGAGGGCCTGTAAACCTCTGTGGAAAAACAACAAGTCGATAAAATATTCATCTTCCTCCACCATGATGCGGTATTGATTGCCCATAAACGAAAAATCGCTACCCAAAGCCATCAAAAACTTTTTGATGTTGAGCACAATTTCTCTTTCCAACACACGCTCGTCTATTTCGTCATCGGCATCCTCTATGTTCACATAATCCAAGAGGTATTGGTCTTTAAACGCTCGTATAGCTTTGTTGGAAATTTCCTCGGGCAGCACTTGCTTAAAATTGTTGCTGAGGTTGGTGTCTTTTAGGTGACTTTTGTTGTTCAGTTCATTGCGCAAATGTCTCACCGTCCAATAATTCACCGCCGATTGGTGGATGTAGTACCAACGGTCTTTTTCATCTTTGGTTTTGAGAATGATTTCGTAGTGATGAGAAAAAGAAATAAAGAAAAATTGACTCATTAATATTTCAGATATTTCACCGTCATTTCCTTTGAATTCTAGTGGTGTTATTTTGTCCGACACTGTCGGCAAAATTTCTGCTAACCCTTGTATTTGTAATTTGTCCGTCACTGACGGACAAATTTTAAACGACTGGTTCCAAGATTGATAAAAGATTCTCATTTTCCTGAGATTAGAAGCCGAAAACCCTCTTAAACCGGGCAATTCTTGTTGCAATCGGGCAGATACGGCTTCTAAAATTTTATCACCCCAGGCATTCCTGGAAATTTCAAAATCTAAATCATGTCCAATGGTAAAATACAAGCGTAAAGATTCGGCATTGGCCATTTTAGCCACCAAATATCTGCTGCTGAGTATGCGCTACTTAAGTTGCTTAATGAGTGCTGCTGTAATCTCCATAATTACCCCATTTTCAAAATATCCATAATCAATCCTTCACTTTCTTCTACTAGTGATAAAATCTCGGCACTCACCTCTTCAATGCTGCGCAAAGGCTTATGCTGGTAGAAGTATTTGTTGAAACTGATTTCGTAACCATTTTTGATTTTGTCTAAGTCTATCCATGCCTCGTTGACGTGTGGTT
>REDE01000179.1 GCA_007693635.1 Flavobacteriales bacterium
ATATCCCTCAGCACACATCACTGTGGGTTAACTTTGCATCATGAGTGAATCGAAAAAGGAAGTTCGGCCCTATGCCGACCAAGAAGGTACTAAGAAGGAGCAAGTCGCTCAAATGTTCGACAATATAGCCCATAGCTACGATCGACTCAACCACATCTTATCGTTGGGAATTGATAAGGGTTGGAGGAAGACGCTTTTGAAAATGGCAAAAAACCAGTCGGCAGATCAGGTGCTCGACGTGGCTACTGGTACGGGCGATCTTGCCATTGCGCTCAGTAAACTGAATTCAACAAAGATTACGGGTGTTGATATATCCAACGGAATGCTGGACATCGGACGAATCAAGGTGCGTAAGAAAATGTTGGACGCGCAGATTGAGTTGACTTACGGCGATAGTGAAAATTTGCCTTTTGACGACAATACATTTGATCTAGTAACCGTTGCCTTTGGGGTTAGGAATTTTGAAAATTTGGAAAAGGGAATGCGTGAAATGTTGCGTGTTTTGAAGCCGGGCGGACAGATTCTGGTTTTGGAATTTTCCCAACCTGAAGTTTTTCCGTTTGCTCAACTCTACAAATTTTATTTTAAATACATACTCCCGGGAATCGGCAGGATGCTCTCTAAAGACGCCTCGGCATATACCTATCTTCCAGCATCTGTGGAAGCTTTCCCGTACGGAAAGGCATTTACGCAAGTGATGGAAAAATGTGGATACAGAGATACCTCTATTCGCAAACTTACCCTTGGCGTCGCCTCTATCTATCGCGGTGTAAAGGAATAGTCTTTATTTCAACACTATTTTAGCGGTTTTCACGTTGCATAATGACTATGATTGGAACTTTGCCTTGTCGTGTTTTATTGGGTTTATTCGTGTTGTTTTCGCTTAATGTGTGGGGACAGCGTGGTTCTCAGTTGAATCAGCCGAATTATGACAACAAACCCTACCATTTCGGTTTTTACCTCGGTATAAATTATACCGATTTTCAAATTCGACACGCTGAAAATATCAATGATGTGGATAATTATATTTCCGCCATCACCGATATTGTTCCGGGCTACCACGTGGGTATTATTTCGGAATTGAAGTTGGCAAAGTACCTGGCAATGCGCCTAAACCCCACGTTTTCCGCTACTGTTCGTCGTGTTACTTTCGATGCGTACAGTCGAAACATCAACCGCCGTGATCGTTTTCAGCGCGATGTTGAATCTTCCTTTATTGAAATTCCTTTGGAGTTTAAGCTGAAGTCACATCGAGTAGGGAATTACCGTGTCTATTTATTGGGCGGACTTCGTTACAACATTGATTTGGCGAGCAACGAAAAAGTTTTTGATCAAGAACTATTGAAAATTAAAATCAACGATTTTGCTTACGAGTTTGGCATTGGCTTCGATATTTTCTTCGAGTACTTTAAAATGTCACCACAGATTAAGGGCTCTTGGGGGTTTGCGGATATTTTAGTTCGCGACGATGGTGTTTACCCCCAGGGTATAGATCGCTTATTGACTCGGGGTATACTTTTCGCAATTACTTTTGAATAACTGTATGGTAAAGGATATTGATATTGTTGTTTTGCCGGAGCAGGGCAACGATTTGCAGTATATTCAGGATGCTGCGGCGCAGAAAGCTGGCTGGAACGCCTCGGATGTTCGTTCGTCGGCAGTTCTTAAGCGGTCGATTGACGCTAGGGGTAAAAAGGTCAAACTTCAGCTACGTGTTCGTATTTCTGCCGAGGAAATGGATCCTAATCCAATACATCCCTTTGATTTTAAAAATGTTGAAAACGCTCCGGAGGTTTTTATTCTGGGATTTGGCCCAGCGGGTATGTTTGCGGCTATGGAGCTCATACAACTTGGGTATCGTCCAGTTGTTTTTGAACGCGGAAGTGATGTGCGTAAGCGAAGACGCGATTTAAAAGCCATCAATCGCGATCATACGGTTAACCCGGAGAGTAATTATTGTTTTGGCGAAGGCGGTGCGGGAACCTATAGCGACGGTAAGTTGTATACGCGTTCGCACAAGCGGGGCAATATCGCCCGCATTCTCGATAATCTTGTCTTGCACGGAGCTACACCAGACATTCGTGTGGATGCTCATCCTCATATCGGCACGAACAAACTTCCGGGGGTGGTACAGAATATCCGCGAAACAATTTTAGATTGTGGAGGCGTTATTCACTTTGATACACGTGTGGATGAGCTGGAAGTTGAAAATGGAGTTTTTAAGGCTTTGCGCACCTCTGATGGGGTTCGTCACGTTGCGAAAGCGCTCATTTTGGCCAATGGTCACTCCGCCCGTGACGTTTTTCAAATGCTTTATCGAGCGGGTATAGCCATTGAAAACAAGCCTTTTGCGCTAGGTGTCCGCATCGAACACCCTCAAGAAATCATAAACGCTATTCAGTACGGTTGTGATTATCAGCATCCGGATCTTCCGCCGGCATCGTATAGTTTGGCAACCCAAGTCGCCGACCGCGGAGTATTTAGTTTTTGCATGTGTCCGGGAGGCTTTATTGTTCCCGCTTCTACCGCGCCCGGAGAAATTGTGGTCAACGGGATGTCGCCCTCACGTAGAGATGGTAAGTTCGCCAACTCCGGATTTGTTGTTGCTGTAGAACCAGAAGACTGGAAGGCATACGATAAGCTCGGTCCCCTAGCTGCTTTGCAGTTTCAGGCAGATATCGAACAGCGTGCGTGGAAATACGCCGGTGAATCTATGGTAGCTCCCGCCCAGCGCATGGTGGATTTTGCCGATGGGAAAGTCAGTAACGACTTAAATGAAACTTCATATATCCCCGGATTGGCTAGTGTGCAGCTCGCTGAGGTTTTTCCCGATTTCATCACTAAAAAATTACGTCAAGCTTGTCGTGATTTCGGCAAAAAAATGCCGTCGTATTTTACCAATGAAGCTAATTTGGTTGGGGTGGAAAGCAGAACATCTTCTCCGGTTCGAATACCTAGAGATGCTGAAACTTTGCAACATCCCGGTGTTCTGGGACTTTTTCCTTGTGGTGAGGGAGCAGGTTATGCGGGCGGTATTGTTTCGGCTGCTATGGATGGCGAAAGGTGCGCTCGAGCCGTTGCTGCCTTTTGGCCCAAATAAAAAAACCGCCTTTAAAAGACGGTTTTTTCAGAATTATATTTTCGATAAGAAGGTATTGCGAATAATGTATTCTACAAGTGGAGGTCCATCAGGATCTGCAGGGTCAATCTCCTCTTCAATTTCGTAAAGTACAGTCCATAGAGCGAGACCTTTAACTCGACTTAAATGAATGTGGTTGCGTGCAAGCGCAAAACGAAGCGGAGTCTCTCTGGTTCCCAATACGTCACCTGGATCGAATTCCTTTCCGAAAATACTTACCGAGTCAAGCGCTAATCCCAAGGGGTGGTTGCGAGGCTCTGCCACGACAACATACTGGTATTTTAGCATTTCGCCTTCATTGAATATGCGTATGGTGTCTGAAGGAATATTTCGGGTGAATGAACTGATTCCGTTTACTGTTGCTAAGATGTTGGGGATCGCAGGTGCATTGAACGAAACTCCGGTTGTGGGATCGGTGTCGGCGTGAAATTCCGCGAGCAGATAGGTTGCTACCCGAAATTTACGGTCGATGAGTTGCTCAAAAAACTCCACCCTTGCATTGGCAATAATGGAATCCGGACGCACTTGGGTGACCATGTGGTTTACCGCCGCTATTGGTGGCCCTACAGGAACCAACTCGGTGTAATCCATTGCAGGGTCATTGGTATAAAGGTCTGAATTGACGTAGAAATCGTTGGCGCCACCTAAGGGTTGGATGAAATCTTTTAGTCCAGAATTTCTTTCTGCATCATAAAAAATGGAGTTTTCTCCGGGCAAGTGAACTACAAATAGATTGTCAACACCTTCTAGTTTTGCCGTGCGAACAACGGTTTCAACGAGCACGGCCTTTGGGAGTATTGGGCCTGCATTGATCACGGCTCCATACATCTTTGGTGGCGTACTTAGATTGTCGATGGGATCTCTTTGTCTCCCGGGAGTTCCGCCGTTTTCATCGTCGCTGCTGCAAGATGTTACAGCCATGCTTAAAGCAAGTAAGCCTATAAATCCTTTTTTAGTCATAATTGAAATGTTTGGATGAGTGTGTTCCAAAGGCGTAAATGTACTGAAAAAGCTCGAAATCACAATACATAATTAGTCTGCGAGCATGATTTCAAATTTTCCGAAACTTTAGGTATTTCTGCTTAACGAATAAGATTTGAAAAATAAGCGGCCGAGCGTACTAAGGCACTGCCGTACCAGGAAAACATTTCGCCGTCAACCAGTTCGATGCGGGCTTGCGGGAGTAAATTTTGCAATTCTTGAATATGCTTTTGTTTGAACGGAAAGGGCTCACTGGAGAGAAAAACAATTTCCGGATTGATTTCTTGGATATCAGCTTCGGTAACTGTGGGATATCGAGCTTGCTGTGCCGCATTTTTCCAACCGCATTTTTCTATCATGGCGCTGATAAAGGTGTCGTTGCCGGCTACCATCCAAGGATTTTTCCAGATGAAGTACAGAATACTTTCGGGTTTTTTGGATACTTTTAGCTTTGAAAATCCTCTGATTATTTCCTCATTTATCTTTTTGGCAGACTCTAATTTACCTGTCATTCGGCCAATATCTTCAATCATGCGAATGGAACTTTCTAAATCCTCAACCTCACTAACATACACTTGATAATGCTGTTCGAGCGCCTCAATATCTTCCCGATTGTTCTCTTCCTTATTGGCGATAATTAAATCGGGCTGTAGATCATGGATTTTTTCATGATGGATTTTCTTGGTCCCGCCAATGATCGTCTTTTTTTTTCGCCATTCGTGGGGGTGAACGCAAAATTTGGTGATGCCAACAACCTCAGAATCTAGGTCTAAATCTGCAAGTAATAATGTTTGTGAGGGTACTAGGGAAACGATTTTCTTCGCCGGATTCAGCAAAGCCACCTTTCTGCCAATTTGATCGTTTATTTCTATTCCTGCATCCATTGTGGATTATTTATTCGTGATAATATCTATGTAAATGGGCAAGTGATCGCTAAAACCTCCTTGGTATTTCATGCCAATAAACATCCGAAAAGGCTTTTTGCCTGGGTATTTATCGTCGTCTTCAAGCAAATAATCGGGCTGAAACACTTCGGCACGGTGGTTTTTTACTTGCAAAGAATTTTGTTTGTCCAGCAAATGCAGACTCACAATAGCTTGGTCGAGATATGCCCAGCGCCCCTGGTATCGGTGCGTTCCCATGTCTGGATTCATAGCAGCCATTAAGTTTACAAGATCGGTATTGGCTTCAAGGATATCGGCACCTAGGGTTTTTCGGACGCTTTGGTTATCCCATTCATCGTTGAAATCTCCCATAATGACAATATTGGCTAGCGGATTTACCGATGTGATGGAATCGACGAAGGTTCGCAGTCGCAGCGCCGCCGCAATCCGTGAGGGTTCTGATTTTTGCTGTCCTCCATAGCGTGAAGGCCAATGATTAAAAAAAATGTGTAAGGTGTCTTGCAGACTCAAGCCTTTAAGGTAGAGGATGTCGCGCGTTCTAAACTCGGGGAGATCATCGCGAACCACCGCAATGGCTTGTTGGTGTAGAAGGTTAAAATACTCCGGACGATAAATTGCGCCAACATCGATGCCTCTGCGGTCGGGGGACTCAAAATGTGCTATGCGGTATCCTGCGTTTTTTAAGGTTGGATGATTGATGAGTCGCTCAATGACATATCTGTTTTCGATCTCGCAAAGTCCCAAGACTTCGATGGGTTCCCACCCTCCTAGGTGTCGAATGACTTTGGTTAATGCCTTGACTTTTTCATTCAGTCGATGGGGAGTCCAGCGATAATTCCCTTCCGGTGTAAAGGCGTCGTCGTTGCGTAAGCTGTCATTTTCGGGATCAAAAAGATTTTCCACGTTATAGAATCCGATGCGAATTGCCTCTCCATTGCGGGGTGCATCGGTATCCTGACTTTGTGCGCAACTGCTAAATTGAACAATAAATAGTAATGCAATCAGGTATTGAAGTTGATTATTTAGCTTGAGTGTTTGCATTTTTGTTTAGAGTTTAATTCGTAATTGTAGTCGTATATCGCGGAGTTGATTTCCAGCAATCTCTTGCAGTCCACTGCTTATGCTTGAGGTTTGGTGAAAGGTGCTTTGTGCAAATCTAAGCCAGAAGGTGCAATTTTTGGTAGCCTGCCATTTTAAGACAAAGTAAAATCTTCTCCCACGATTAAAATATGCGGGCACGGAGAAGCCGTAGAGTACATCGTGTTCATAGGCATAAATACGACTGTCGAAGCCGTCGGTATCAAATATGGCATAGCGTCCGGTAATTGTCAAGGGAGCGCTCGGATGGGTGAAGCGTAGGTCTTGAAACACCAGCCAGCCATACTGGGTTTGATCTTCCCAATTATGCCGACTCATTTCTACGCGCGTTGCAATCTTCCAAGTAGGGGAGATTTCCGATTCCAAGTGGCTTCTCCATGCGAGTTTTCTTTCCGTATCTTGATTGCGAATAGGGTATTCCGAGTTGGTGTTTTGATCGCGCTCTTGCCAACGCAAACGCATATATGCACTGGATTTTCGGTTTATTCGATACCGCCCCTGCCATAAATAATCTTTGGCTCTACTAGGGCCGGCATTGCGAAATCGAAGCCATTGAAATTCGTAGTGATCGATGTAAACATTGGAGGTGAAATTGGCACTTTGTAGCCATTCAAAACCTATATATGCCCCCTTTTCGCCACTACCGGCGTTTTGACTCACACCAAAGGGAGCGTTGAATAATGCGTGGTATGTTGGTTGGTGATTTCGGTAATGAATGTTCAGTGTTAGATTATGAGCTGCGGGAATAAATACTCCTTTTACAAAGGCTTTCCCGCGATTTTGATTGATGGCGCCTTCGCCATAAAACTGCATAGAGCGCCAAATCCATTGGTAGTCTACGGCAGCTTGTGATTGACTCGTTCCTCGGAATTGATGCAGCCTGAAGACTTGCTCCTGAGGCTGTATTTCGGCGCTAAATTGGTGTGTGGCCATTGTGAATCCCAGATTTAGTTGGCGGTAACTCCGATTGATATTTGCTCCATAACTGGTTAACCCCAACGATTTACGTGCAGCGATCTCGGTGGGAGTTCGGTGTAGTCCACTCTGTTGTAAAGTGCTGAAAGTCCCATTGCCTGCGGGTGTTGCATCAATGTTTTTACGCGAGAAAAAACCGGAGATTTCGTATTTTCCAATTTTTGAGGTGGCCGCAACCCCACGCAAAAATCTGTTTTCATCCACGCCATTTGATCC
>REDE01000051.1 GCA_007693635.1 Flavobacteriales bacterium
GAATTGAAACTGTTAATGGAGCAGGGCCATGATCTATCACCACATTAGAAACGTCCGTAAGGGTAAAATAAGCATTAGGTTGAGTAATGGTAAACTCATACTGACCTGGTTCATTTACGGTAATTGGCGAAAACTCGTTTGTGTAAATACAGGTACTAATAACTGCCGGAGTAGTTGTTAGGTCTGAAACCGTTGCGCTACCCCAAGAAGCCGTCCGAATACACTGAGCCCAAGAGTCCATACTCATTAGACCGAGCGCAAGAACTGCCATAGGCAGAAAAAAACGCTTGAAAGAATAATTGTTTTTCATTTTGAAAATTAAATTTAGTTAACCGAAGAATATGAATTTGTGAATTGAAAAACTCTGTTGCCTTTCCACAAAAGTCAAATCCCTCACATTTATTGGCATAAATTTAATATATCGATAACTCAGAAAAGAGGTCTTTAACTACAAATAACCGGAAAAACCAAAGAAATTTAAAAGTAAGTCTTAACGCTAACCAAAAATTTCAATAACTCTATTATAACAACTTATGAAAAACTTAACAATATAAGATATTCATTAAATAAACCTAATACACAAAATCTATTTACAAATTAAACGAAAAATTTCGGCGTAAACCTACTCAATGTACCCACAAAAAATAAGAGTCGCACCCCAAAGAATACGACTCTCAATTGATATGGTAAAAAAAACTAGTCTCGTTTTATACTCCTGAAGCCTTAGTTTATACGTAGTTTCTCCTTATGGTTTCGCAACTGGCGGCGAAGAACGTCGATCGCTTGATCCGAGGCCTCTTCAAATGAAGCACACTGCTTCTTTACCACAAATTCGTTACCAGGAACACTTACACGTATTTCCGCAACTTTATTATCTTTCTCTGAAGAATTTTCTTTTTTGAGAAATACATCAGCGGCTATGATATGATCAAATACTTGCTCTAATTTGCCAATTTTCTTCTGAACAAACTCTGTGAGTTTAGCCTCAGCGTTGAAATTTACGGTTTGAATGTGTAGTTCCATAATATAATTAAAATTTAATGCCCACGCGGGTGAGCGAGTTGATATACACGTTGAAGAGTTTCTACCGACGTATGGGTGTAGATTTGGGTAGCAGCAAGGTTAGCGTGCCCTAAAAGCTCCTTGATAACTTGGAGATCCGCCCCCTTATCGAGCAAGTGCGTAGCCATACTATGCCTAAGCAAATGCGGACCTCGATAAGTCAACGAAGACACCTGCCCTATGTAATCCACACATATTTGGTAAAGTTTTCTCGGATTCAATGGCTTTATGGAAGCTTCTTGAATTTCCACAAATATATAATTTTTTTTATCTGAAAAACTATCGTAAGCCGAAGAAAATTTCTCAAATAAATCATAAAGCCTAGAAGTTATGGGTACGCGTCGCATTTTATTGCCTTTTCCAACAACACGAATGTAATCAGGATGAACGTCCCCCCAGCGAAGATTTAGCAACTCGGAACGACGAAGACCACAACTATATAACACATCGAGCATCAATTGGTCGCGATACCCATCAAAGTCCGCCGGAAAATCCAATGCAAACAAAGCATTCACCTCCTTTAATGAGAGAACTCGAATAATATCTTTCGCTTGCTTCGGAGACCGTAGATGAAGAGCAGGATTGGTATCCATATGCCCTTCTTGACATAAAAATTTGAAAAATGATTGAACACAAGATAATTTGCGCGCAATGCTCTTAGGTGAGTAATCATCATCAACCATAGAGATGAGCCAATCACGGATAATGGCCCGATTGATTTCATCCAAAGCGATCCCCTCATGGTGCTCGTCTATAAACGACAAAAACCGATCAAGATCTGACCGATAAGCTCCGATGGTATGCACAGAATACCTGCGCTCCAATTGGAGATACTTCAAAAATGTATGTTGATGTTCAAGCATAAAAAAAGCGATACCCTTGGGTACCGCAATATACACTATTTATCGAACAGTGACAATAATCTAAAGAAAAATATGTTGCGACTTATGCACAACAGACAAAAGGATATCTACCCTTGTTCCGCCTCGTTCTTTCTTTGAATGTAAGCAGCCTTTAATACCTGCTCACGACGAATGATGCTTGGCTTGGTAAATTGCTGCTTGCTACGAAGCTTGCGAACGATACCAATGCGATCATACTTGCGCTTGTAACGCTTAAGTGCGCGGTCAATAGACTCCCCTTCTTTAATTGAAATAACAATCATTATGGTGTATTTAAATATTTTTCGGTGCTTGGGCTCCCCAAAACTCTTCTAATCATTTCGGGCGGCAAATATACGTGCAGAAGATATTTCTACAAACACAAAAATTAAGTTTAATCACTTTTACTTAGCAAAACCTTTTCAACACGCAAAATACTGAAAATGCGAATTTAAGAAAAGCCGATTAACCCATTGTGCTAAGATAAAATCCCGTCAACATCTCCAACCACAATAAAAAATCCGTGAAATTGCTTTCACGGATTTTAGATTTATAACAAATTTTGCTACTTCAAAATGTTTTTTGAAATAACCAACTTCTGAATTTCGGAGGTTCCCTCACCAATGGTGCACAACTTAGCATCACGGTAGAATTTTTCTACGGGGAAATCTTTGGTGAAACCGTACCCCCCGAAAATTTGTACCGCCTCATTGGCAACGCGGACACATACTTCCGAAGCATACAACTTGGCCATTGCCCCGGCAGTAGTTACTTTCTGTCCGGCATTTTTCAGAGCCGCAGCTTTATACGTAAGTAATTCAGCCGCTTCAATTTCTGTTGCCATATCAGCCAACTTAAATCCAATGGCCTGAAACTGACTAATTGGCCTTCCGAATTGCTCGCGCTCTTTGGAGTACTTTACCGCTGCATCGTAAGCGCCATAGGCCACCCCTAAGGATAAAGCCGCGATAGAAATACGACCACCGTCTAAAACCTTCATAGCCTGAATAAAGCCATCGCCTTCCTCGCCAAGCATATTGCTGTTGGGAATTCGGCAGTTGTCAAAAATCAATTCAGTGGTTTCACTGGCACGCATTCCTAACTTATCTTCCTTTCTTCCACCACGGAATCCCGGAGTGCCACGCTCAACAACAAAAGCCGTCATACCGTGCGAATCGCCCTTTTCTCCCGTACGAACAATAACCACAGCTACGTCACCCGAAAGCCCGTGCGTGATGAAGTTCTTTGATCCATTAATGATCCAATCATCACCATCGCGAACGGCCGTTGTATTCATACCTCCAGCATCTGAACCGGTATTGACCTCGGTTAAACCCCAAGCACCAATCCATTCTCCAGTAGCCAATTTTGGTAAATATTTTTGCTTTTGTTCTTCGTTGCCAAATTGCATGATGTGCCCCGTACATAAAGAATTATGCGCAGCCATCGAAAGTGCGATCGACGGATCTACACGTCCAAGCTCAACAATAGCGGTTACGTACTCATCGTAAGTCAATCCAGCTCCGCCATACTGCTCAGGAACCAAAACACCTAATAAGCCTAACTCACCCAATTTTTTCATTACATCTACCGGGAAATGCTGGGCTTCATCCCACTTCATTATGTTGGGTCGAATATGTTGCTCCGAAAAGTCTCTAACGGTTTCGGCAATCATTTTTTGGGTCTCTGTAGTCGTAAAGTCAAACCCTACAGATTCTAATACATTTTCACTCATTTTCTGATACAATTAAATATGGTAATACCAAATAGGTATGTTTTCGAGGGAACAAAGATAATTGAACAACCTCATCAACGGAAATAAAAGCTCGAAAGTTCTCACGAAAGCTAACAATTTCTCGAGCCGCCGCGGTAGATAAAAACGGAATCTCAGACAATTCAGCAACGGATGCACGATTAATATCATACCTTATACGCTGATAATCATTAATTTTAACCTGACTACAAATCGCCGAGCAACGAAGAGAATCCATTCCTCTAATCGCCATAAGTTGTCGACAATCGACGAAATAACCCACCAATTTTCGCAAGGCAACAATTTGAGAAGCATAAAAGGGCCCAACTTGCTGAATCCTTAATAGCTCAAGACTATCGGCTAAGTTTAAATCAATGGGAAAGGGTGAATCATCCAAACGAACATAAGGAGATATCCGCAGATAAAGAGCCGGGTCTAGTCCGTAAACCTGCAACAAGTCCTCACTTCGCTCAATTACCCTACCCGATTCCAAATATTTGCGAAGCTGAACATACTGCCAAGAAGAAAAACCCAAACTTCGAGCATCTGCAGAATCTAAGCGATGGGGGTCAAACGCAAACATTGAATCTTGAAAACGAATATTCTCGGCATTTGGTTTCTCGGAAAAATTCATATAGAACTTCGCCTCCACCCACCAAAGACTATCGATACCGTAAAGTTTTAATACATCCTCGGGACGACGAAACACAGCCCCCTTCTCGCGATATACCGTCCACCTACGAGCAACTTCTTCAGACAATCCCCAAGATACCAGACTCGCTTGATCAATTGTGTTGGGGTTGAAATCCTGAAAATCGCTGGTCTTCGAAGGAGCTCTAGACTCAGTATTTCGATTGAAAGACCCCGACTCATTCTTTAACTCAGAAAAACCGTTTACGGAATCACGCAAAGACGCCAAAAGCTCTGTACGCCAAGCCTCTCCCTTTTGCCAATCGAGTCTGAATTGCCACCAACGCAGACAAATCAAAACGCCGATTAACAACAATAAAAGAGCAACCCCTCGTCGATCTCGAGGAGACATGTAAAAGAATTGTGTAAACGCCTTCCACATGAAGGCAAATATATCTTACTTTTTTTGATATAACAAACCCTTTTTCAGGTTTAACAGATATTCGTTGAGATCTTTTTTGACTTCACCAGACATGATATATAAACCAATGATATTGGGGAACGACATGGCCAAAATCATCATATCGGAAAAATCTAATACAGCGCCCAAACTTACAGAGGAGCCTAAAACAACAAAAAGTAAAAAGACAAATTTATACGCCAACTCGGTTTTTTTACTCTTACCAAAAAGAAATGTCCAAGCTCGCATTCCGTAGTACGACCAAGAAATCATGGTAGAAAATGCAAAAAGAAATACCGCGACGGATAACACATAAGGGAACCAGCTAATAACGCTTCCGAAGGCTGAGGATGTAAGCTCTACACCAGACAAGCCTGTGACTTCATGTTTACCGGTAAAAATAAGCACCAATGCCGTTAAGGTGCACACGACAACCGTATCGATGAAAGGCTCCAACAAAGCGACGAATCCCTCTGAAGGCGGATGGTTTGTCTTTGCGGCACTGTGGGCAATTGCTGCCGACCCCACACCTGCCTCGTTGGAGAAAGCTGCTCGTTGAAAACCTACAACCAACACACCAATAAAACCGCCCTTTAGAGCGCCGGGAGTGAAGGCCCCGCTGATAATCGCAGAAAATGCTGCGCCTATGTTTTGAAAATTCACACCAATAACGATAAGTGCGCCCAGGATGTAAATGGCCGCCATAAATGGAACAACTTTGGCCGTAACCTTCGCGATGCTGTTAATCCCACCAATGATAACCACTCCTACCAAAATTGACAAAATAACGCCGTAACCAAATCCATTACCGGAGAGAAACGGCAACTGACTGGACAATATATCAAATGACTGATTTGCCTGAAACATATTTCCACCTCCAAAAGAACCTCCAATGGCCAAAATAGCGAACACCACAGCGAGAACTTTCCCTAATCCCTTCATATTTCGCTTTTCCAAACCGTAGCGAAGATAATTCATTGGACCCCCAAAAATACGGCCTTCTTCGTTGATAAATCGGTACTTCACCCCTAGTGTACATTCGACAAATTTCGACGACATACCGAGTAATCCGGCAACAATCATCCAGAAGGTAGCTCCAGCTCCACCCAAAGAAATAGCTATTGCTACCCCCGCAATATTCCCCAAACCTACTGTTGCAGAAACTGCGGTACTCAAAGCTTGAAAATGCGTAATTCGACCAGGGGCATTAGGGTCATCGAATTTTCCTGAGGCCAGCTGCAAGGCGTGGCGAAATCCGCGGAAATTTATAAAACCCATTCTGATAGTAAAAAAGGCCGCTCCCGCAACCAACCAAATCACAATGAAGGGCAACCCCTTAGTTATTGGATCGCCGTTGGGATGCGTCATTGGTCGCGGCTCATCGAATTGCAATTGACCAAACTGATGTGCATTGGCGCGTATCACGTACTCGGCATCGTTGGGATCGTATATAATCGATCCGGCGGTAACACTGTGATTCACTACTCCAGAAACTACCGCGTAATATGGGATCTCACCTCGCTCGGAACTTTGAATGATGGCGAGAATTTCACCCTTCTTTACCCGTGCACCATCCTCTTTCTCCCAACTCTTGAGAACGTAGGTTTCCGTTTGCTCGGGCTGCCAATCAGGAATAAATAAAAACTTTGAACTCTGGTAAACTACCGGATCGCGTAAACCCAAACTAGCAAAAACATCCCAGAAAAGCACGGATGCCATTTTGTCGACAATTGGCTTGAACGACCCATTGAATTTTTCAACAATAGACTCTGCCGGAATGGAGATGTTCAGCTCTACACTTTCATCCGCAGCATCAACCACCCTAACCTTGTAACTCATTCCTTCGGTTAATCGCCGAGCTCTAGGAGATTCGGTGCTGGTGTTCTGATCACTCCAATAGTACGTGTAAGGAGGAACGCCGCCATCTACCCTTAAACTGATGGAAGCATTATTGATGTCTTTTGACATATTAACTATGTTGTACTCAACCTCTAATGGCGAAGTCGCTTCCATTGTCAGAATTCCAAAAAACATCAAAAAACCAAAAACAACACTACCCTTAAATGTACTTATTTGCATGAAAATATTATTTATTTGGTTGGCTAACTCCCTTCATTCGGGCAGCTAAAATCTGCAATCCTTCTTTTATTCCTACGGGACGAAAACCTAATTCACGCTTGGCTTTATCAACCTCAAAACCAGTTCTGGGCGGACGTTTTGCAGGTTGCCCTAGTGAATCAGTACTGATCTTCTCAATGAGCGAGGTATCTAGCTCCCATGTACTTGCAATCTCGCAAGCAAATGAATGCATGTCTAGATAATCTTCTGAAGAAATATGAAAAACACCTCCAACATTTTTCTCGACACACAAGATGCAGGCTTCCGCTAGATTAACCACAAAGGACGGCAGGCGAAATTGATCAACAACCACACGATTGCTTTTTCATTGTTCAAGAGAAGATTACACCCAAAGGACA
>REDE01000076.1 GCA_007693635.1 Flavobacteriales bacterium
GTGACTCGACTGGGGCTCGAACCCAGGACCCTAACATTAAAAGTGTTATGCTCTACCAGCTGAGCTATCGAGTCATCGTAAACGTTTCCGCTAACGGGCTGCAAATATACAGCGAAACTGATTTTTCGCAAGAGCTAAATAACTTTTTTTTGAAAAAATATTCTCTGTGTGGGCTGTGGTTTGTTTATGTTTTTGTTTTTCAAATATTTGCTTCGATTTGTAAGCGAAAATAAATTCAATTGTAGACTTAAAAGTGCTCTGTTGTACCTTTGTAGCGGAATTTCCCTCCCTCACAATTCAGATTATTTTCGACAGACTGGAACATCTTCAGGATATTTTGTGTCTATCGCTCACACGTTTATGCCTTAATTATGGAAAAAAGTTACTCGAAACGCATTGCTCTAATCGGTTATATGGGCGCTGGAAAAAGTCATATTGGTCGCCAATTAGCCATGGCATTAGACCTCCCATTCTTTGATCTTGATGAAGTAATTGGACAGTTATCGGGATGTACTTTAACGGATTTAATGCGTAGGAAGGGCGAAATTGTATTTAGAGAGTTTGAACAGAAGGCTCTGCACATGGTGCTGAAGAAGGATGCGTATGTGCTGGCTTGTGGTGGAGGCACACCCGCTTACTACAACAACATGGATGCGCTCTTAGAAAAGGCTCACGTTGTGTATTTGGATTGTTCAATAAAAGTCTTAGAGTCGCGTTTGCTGCCCGAAAAAGATACTAGACCACTTTTAGAAAGTATTCCTGAGGATGAGGTTGGGACTTTCATCGCTAAACATTTGTTTGAACGCCGCCCATATTATGAGCGTGCCCATCAAACCATAAAAGGCGACGAATTGGTCGTTGATGAATTGGTTTCTGCCTTGCCTATTCAGGATTAATTGAGATACCTTTTGAAGTCAAAACTTTTTCTATGTCTGGGGGGAAGTACAATTCACTCTTGAGAATTTTTCCGTCTTCACGGTAAATAGGTTTTCCGTTGCTGTCTAGCTTCGACATATTAGATTTTTGAATTTCTTCGAAAACGTCTTCGATGACGTGTTGAAGGCCGTGCTTGAGAATTGTTCCGCAAAGAATATACATCATATCACCAAGTGCGTCGGCAATTTCTACGAGATCACCATTTCTTGCTGCTTCAAGGTACTCTTCGTTTTCTTCGCGCATTAGGGTGTAGCGCAGTAAGATTGTATCGGTGTCCTGCATTGCCCGCGGTTTTGATTCATTGCCAATGCCAAATGTTTCGTGGAATTTTGCTACGTGATCGATTTGTCTCTTCATTTGTGAAAATTTATTTGTGGACTTTCAATTTATGAACTGGGTTTTTCGGTTGTTCTACGTTCTAATCGAATCCACATTGTTCATTTTATTACTCAAAAAAGTGCTGGTTTGTTTCGAAGTTCTTTTTTGTACGGGGCGCTTATTTGTGGTTATTCGTGGGGTAAAGTTACTCGTAAATTAGCGAAAATCTAATTTCGTGCGGAAAATAATCATCTTGTTGGAGCTTGTTATTATCCCAACTATCTAATATGTAATGTGTAGCATGATTTCAGTTCATAGAGATGTGGTATTCAGTTAATCCCGCGATACAAGAACCTCCAAAGCTGCTGAGTTGTTATACCATTGCACATTTAACGCAAATTGGCTTAGAAAAAGTTGTATTTTTGCGTGAATTAAATTTACACAAATGATAGATCCGGATATTATCGGACCAGGGCATTGGGTGTTTGCCGGTGTCTCCATCACAGCTTTTTTGATTTTTCTGGTGTGGAGTTACCGCAAAGATTTACCAGTGCATAAGCGATCCTATAAAGGTAGCAGCATTTTCTTGCTCGTTATGATTCTCTTGTTTTTCCTCTTATTTATTTTTAAACGCTTATTTTGATGTTTGTATCTGTTGAAGAGTTGAAGCAAATCTTTCCTTCTTTTGGGTTGCCACTGCTCAAAGAGCTATCGGAGGCTTGCACTTTTATTGAGTTTGATAAAGGACAGCTGATAACCAATCCTGATTCATACGTCAAAAACGGGATGATGCTGGTTTCGGGTAGTGTTAAAGTATACCGACAAGGCGATGGCGGTGAAACGTATTTTGTCTATTTTTTGAATCCAGGTGAGGTCTGTTCGATGTCTGTCTCTTGCGGGTTATACAATCGCCAATTTAACGTGAAGGCCATTGCGGAGGAAAATTCACTTTTGGTAAGTGTTCCTCCTGATGTCATGCGCAGGTGGTTGATGAATTATCCAGAATGGACAGATTATATCATTGCAAGTTACCGACTCCGATTTGAGGGACTTCTCGATACCATTGATCAAATTTCCTTTCTCAAGCTCGACGAACGCTTGTGGAATTATCTACAAAGAATGCGGGTTAATGCCGATAATGCCGATGTATTAAATATTTCGCATCAGCAAATTGCCGACGATTTAAATAGCACACGTGAGGTTATTTCACGCCTACTTAAGACGATGGAAAATGAGGGGTTTCTGGAAACAGGTCGAGGAAAAATTACTTTTTTAGCAAAATTTGACCGCCCTTATGCCTAAACTTCTATCTGTTTTACTTTTTTTCAGTTTTTTCCTTGCGCATTCGCAAATGTTGGTGACGCATCATCCCAACGCTGTGGAATATGGCAGGGCACTTTCGTGGGATCGTGAGAACGTAGCCCTAAAGGCAGATGTTTTTAGACCAGAAACGGATGATCTTTTGCCGTTAGTCATCATGGTTCCCGATGCTTTTTTTACTCTGAAAAAAAACAGGGAAGGGGCTTGGAATCAATTAGCCAATGACATTGCAGCGCAGGGATATGTTGTTGTAAGCATCGATTATCGTCAGGGAATGAACCCCGATATTGGTGTTCTCCTAGAGGATGAATTTGTCAAGGCCATTACCAGAGCAGTACAAGACTTGTACACAGCCATTGAATACTTTGATCTTGACGCCAAATCAGGGTCCAATCACTGGCGAATTTTGCCCAACAACACCTATCTTTTTGGTTATTCTACAGGCGCGATGGCTGTATTGCACGCCACGCGATATTTCAGTCAGCAGGTGTCTCTTTCCCGCGTCGATCGTCTTTTGCGGGCAGTTGGTGGATGGCCGGATAACGCAAAGAAGGATATGCTGAGGTCTAGTGTACGTGGCGCAGTTGCCTTAGCCGGAGGAGTGATTGATACAATGATGTATGCGGAATTGGATCGTACACCTCTGCTTTTAATTCAGGCGGAGATGGATAGTATTTTTCCGAGTGAAATGGGACAGATGAAAGTAGCCGGATTGCCACTTGGTATGGTGTTCGGTTCTGAAGTCATTTACCGCCAGGGCTTGCAGCGTCAAAAGCTCGTTCGATTGCTTACACTAGAGGGCGTCGATCACGATCTTGATGAATTTACAGCACTTGATGACGTGCTTTTTTCCGTGTTGGATTTTTATGCGGAGCTATCCAGCATGCTCCCAGACGGTCGTCGCTACGGTAGACCTTCGCAAAGTATTATTACGCGCACTGATCGCATGCAGCGCAATGAACTGATTTTGCGAATACCTTCGGAGTGGCGTTTCCCTGTTCATTTGGTAGTAACCAACGGCAGCAATGAAGTTATTTGGTCGGAGCAGGATATTCGTGATACTCACACAATTTCTATTGAGGGTTGGCCACAAGGAACGTATATCTTCTCCTTTACTTATGGTGAGGACACGAGAAAGGTAATTCGTTTTACGTTGTAAATTCTGTTGTTGCTTACATTTTTTCCAAGCGAATAATTTTCTCAAAACTCATCACACGAACCTTTTCTGAAAGCCAATTTTAATTGGTTTCCATACAGATGGGGTGTATAGCTAACGGCTAAACACGCACTATGTTTCAATTTGAGTTGGTGAAACGCACTCTTACAAAGTATCTTATTTTTTCTTTCGCGATAGAAAGCTTTTGAGGTTTTGTGAACTTCTTAATTTAGCCTGGGCTATACTGGCGTTGAATTCGAAGCCTACAATTAAGACAATACTATTGAGGTATATCCACAACAGAATAACTAAGAGCGTCCCAATCGAGCCGTAGAGTCGGTTGTATTGATTGAAATTGTCTACATAGTAACTAAAACCTGCTGAGGCGGCAATAATTAATACGGTGGCTAGGATAGACCCGGGTGAAAAAAAACTCCATAACTTCCGATTAGCGGGTCCGAAATAGTATAGTATGGCAATGCTAATGTAAACGGTAAACAGCATCAGTATCCATCGTCCGTAGGAAATGATGGTACTCCAACTTTCAGGCACATAGCCTTGGCCAATAATCCAACCCGAGAAGCTATCCGTAAAAATGATAAGTGTTACTCCTACGAGTATTAAGAGTGCTAGTATAAAAGTCAGGAATATCGCGACTAATTCTTGCCGAAAAAAGCTCCGATCGCCCAATTGATGAATCGTTGTATTGAAATTGGTCATTAGTGCGTTAAATCCGTTTGCTCCGAATATCAGACCCATAAAGAAACCAAAGCTCAGTAGGCCTCCGCGTCGATTGTTGATGATATCGTCAATGGTTGATTCGGCAGCTTCATACGAGTTCGGAGGCATAATCTCCTGAAGCAATTCAAATAAAGTGTCTTGAAATCCCTCAATGGGAACATAGGGAATTAAGCTAAACATAAAGATTAACGCGGGGAAGAGAGCTAGGAAAAAGCTAAAGGCTACCGATGCTGCGCGAGAAGTTACGTTGCCTTCAAAAATTCCCAGCCAGAAAAACCTCATCACATCATACAGACTTTGTCCTTGAAAGAATGGAATAGTGATGTACTTACTTAGCCTAATAAATCGCAGTATCCAATAATAGATTCTTCGGTATTGGGTAATAAAGAAGGATTTAATGGCTTGAAATGCTTTGCTCATCAGGCTAATTTATTTCTCAGTTTTCGGAGATTTTGGCTTTTAAACTCATGTCTAGGCCTTTTACCGAATGCGTTAGCGCACCCACTGAAATAAAGTCGACTCCGGTTTCTGCATAGTCTACGATATTATCACTGGTTATTCCTCCACTGGCCTCCGTTTCTGCTTTATTAGCGATTAGCTCCAAGGCGAGGCGAATGTCTTCCGGAATAAAGTTGTCGAGCATGATGCGATCCACCAATGGTTCAACGCTGAGAATTTGTTTGACTTCATCAAGATTTCGAGCTTCGACTTCAATAGCCAATTTCAACTTTTTATCGTTTAAATATTGTCGTACGCGATTTATTCCCGCTTCAATACCTCCGGCGTAATCGATATGGTTGTCTTTTAGCATAATCATATCGTAGAGACCCATACGGTGATTTTGACCACCACCGCAAAATACGGCATATTTTTCCAATTGACGAATTCCGGGGGTTGTTTTTCTTGTATCGAGAACGACACTGCGAGTGTGGGTAATTTTTTTCTGAATACGGTGCGTCTGTGTGGCTATCCCGCTCATTCGTTGCATGCAATTTAGGGCTAGTCGCTCTCCTGATAGAATGGTGTGAACTTTTGCGGTTAAGGTAAATGCAACATCCCCAACCTTTACTTGAGCTCCATCTTGCATGTGTACAGTAATCTCACACTCAGGTTCGAGGTACTTAAACACTTTTGCGGCAACATCTACACCACAAAGTATTCCATCCTCTTTGATCAAGAGTTTGGCCACGCCTTTTGCCTCAGCGGGAATACAAGCTAAACTGCTATGGTCGCCTTCTCCGATGTCTTCGAGTAGACTGTCCGCAATGAATTTTTGAAGATATTCGGGGTTGATTTGCATTATTAAAAAAATTGATCACAAACTATAATGTCATTTTCCAAGCTGTAAAGGTACAAATCAATTGTGATGCTTTGGTGTTCAAATCCTCCTTGCTGTCGCATATTTTTTTAGTGGTAGATTGTCGGTTTACAAGCAAAATTTGGCGTTGTACTTTTGCATCTTAGATAAGTGATTACTGAAAAAACATAATTTCTGGAGTTTGTTGCACATCGATAAATCAATCAATTTAATAGCATAGAAGCATGGAGGTAGTCTTTGTCAGAGTAGGCAAAACAGATATGGATTTTGTGAATAATGGGGAGGAGGTTTACATTTCTAGGTTGCGTCACTATTTTAATGGAGTTCGATTAGTTGATGTCAAACAGGGCGCTAAATCAGGAAAGTCTGTTCCGCAAGTTGTTAAAGAAATGGAGGCGGAGGCCATCCAGCGTGTACTACAGACGGGTGATTTTGTTGTTTTGCTCGATGAGCGCGGAGAGGTTTTTAGTTCAGTTCAGTTTGCGAATCAGTTACAAAAATGGTTGAATCGCGGCCCTCGTCGATTGGTTTTTATTGTTGGAGGTGCATTTGGCTTTTCGGAGCAGATATATCAATTGGCCAATGCTCGTTTATCATTATCCAAAATGACTTTTTCCCATCAGCTCATTCGAGTTCTTTTTCTCGAGCAGTTGTACAGAGCTGCTACAATTAATAAAGGAGAGCAGTATCACAACGAATAGTTGCGGATTTACAGTCGGGTGTTGATTTACTTAGTATTTTTGTCCGCCCAAATAAAGATTACCATATATGGAGGATATTATTTTAGAGCGTCGGAGTATTTATCCACCGCAGTTTACCGGTGAAGAGATACCTCGGTTAGTTATTGAGCGAATGTTGAATGCTGCGCGATTTGCTCCCAATCATCGTTTGACTCAGCCGTGGAGATTTGTGGTTTACTCCGGTTCTGGGCGTGCGCAATTTGCACAGACTTGGATTGCGGCCAACCAAAATCATGCTGGCGACTCTTTTGATCCTGTCAAAGCGGAGACTTTTCGCTCCAAGGTAATGACGTGTTCCCACATAATTACCATAGGTATGAAGCGCAATCCAATTGTTCCTGAATTTGAGGAGGTATGTGCGGTGGCCAGTGCGGTTCAAAATATGATGTTGGTAGCGCATGAGCAAGGAGCGGGAGGATACTGGAGTACGGGGGGCTTGGTTTTTTACGAAAGTTTAAAGGCGGAATTTGGTTTAGAGCAGCATGACCAGCTTCTTGGATTTTTAATGCTGGGTATGCCTAAAAACATTGAATGGCCGCCGCGTTTACGTCACGATCTCGATCACTTTGTGCGTTGGATTGACTAGGATTCAAAAAAACGCGGTGGTTTTTCGAGGCATAATTCATTTCAAGTTCCCTAAAATCAGCCATTTTTCAAGGCTTTAGAGAAAAATCAAAA
>REDE01000083.1 GCA_007693635.1 Flavobacteriales bacterium
AAATTCGTGTGTATTCGTGTGCATTCGTGGCTAAACCTTGCAGCCAATAAGACATTTTTGCCACGAATTTCACGAATGTACACGAATATTTGTGGTAAAGACAAACGCGCCTAAAATTCGTGTGTATTCGTGTGCATTCGTGGCTAAACCTTGCAGCCACTAAGACATTTTTTGCCACGAATTTCACGAATGTACACGAATAATATTGTGTGGATGAATCCGTGATACGGGTTAGTACTGAGGACAGTTTGAGTATAAAAGGAAAATGTAGAGGATTATATTCTATTAGTAGAATTTGAGGCTTTCACAAACTCCAGGTAGAATGTAGTTCCCACACCGAGCTCGGAGATTAGGCTAATTTTGCCCCCCATACTTTCGATTTGATTTTTCACCACAAACAAACCAATTCCGGAGGCATCTTTATTAGCTGAAAAAGTCTCAAAAAGTTTGAACACCTTATCACCGTATTTTTTTAAATCTATCCCCTCGCCATTATCTGATATTTGCAGCTCAAGCATATCCCCGCGATCGATTGTGCGTATATGAATCTTCGGAACTGCCTCTTCTCTTCTATATTTTATGGCATTGGATAGTAGGTTTTGCAGCACACTATTCAGACTCAGCTCTCGGAACCAAATCCATTCACCACCATCGAAATCAACCGAAATTTCTGCCTTGACATTTTCAATAATAGGCAGCATACGATGAGTGACTTCATTTAAAATTTGACGTATTGAAACCTCCACCGGTGGGTCTTCAGGCTGTCGGATTGAGCGATACACCTTTTCCATTTCACCGTAGTATTCTTGCAAATTTTCTACCGCATCGATCAACTCCGCCCCAATTTCGCGAGCTTCTTCAAGCGAGGATACATCTTCCAATAAAGACGCCATCATCTTTACAGCAGCAATGGGCGTTTTTAGATTATGAGTAACCACCGAAGCAAACTCATTCAGACGCTCAATTTCGGTACGCTCAGAAAATACAGGTGTGTTTGTCATGAAAAAAATATATCGTTAAACACCTACTTTGAAATACGTTGCAAATATAAACACGCAACTTTACGTATCAAAAAAAGTTGTTCAAATTTAGCTAGAAAAATTTCAAAACTCAGTATCTTGCAAAAAAATTTGTCATGCTCCAACCTGCCTCTCTAACTGTATTTAATGCTTCCGCTGGCACGGGAAAAACATTTACCCTAACTCGGGCTTACCTAAATATCTGTTTATCATCCGACAATGCTTTTGCATACAGAGGTATTTTGGCGCTCACCTTTACCAAAAAAGCGGCGGCAGAGATGCGTAACCGAATATTGCAGATGTTGCAGGAAATCAGCGAAGGTGAGGGGCGCGACATGGCTGAACTTCTTTGCGAAGATATAAAATGTAGTCCGCAGACACTCCAAGCGCGAGCTCAAAAGGCACTTTCGGCGATGATTCACGATTTAGCTGCAGTGAGTATTTCCACTATTGATAAGTTCACCTATCGCTTAGCGCGATCTTTCTCCTTTGAACTGGGAATCAACACATCTGCTCGTCTGCGCATGGATCAAAAAATTATGGCGCAGCAAACCGTCGACAACCTCTTCCTCAAAGCCGGTGAGGAAGAAGAAAACGAGCTAAAAAAATACATTCAAGAGCTTGTTCGCAGTCAAATTTATGAGGATAAATCTTGGAATATTAGTGCTAATCTTCAAGAAGTTGTGCATGATCTTCAAAAAGAAGAAGAGCGTGAGGTGTACCAGAATTTACGTGAAATTCCTCTATCCAAATTTATTGAAACCCGTAAGGAAATAACCGTAATTCTCAAAGAAATTTCCGAAAAAAGCGCGGAGTTAGCCCAGCAAGTCATCTACGAAAGAGCTAACTGTGGCGTCCCAGAAGATGCTTTTAGTTTTCTAAAAAACTTCAACACTTTTCACGAAAAAATAGCCGCAAAACAAGAACTTCGACTGCCCACCAATCAGCTATTAAATATACGAGAATCGTATTTCCTAAAGGCGAAATATGCAGACAAATACTCCGGAAGTATGAGTGGTATTGCCGAAGCCTTCGATACGCTAAACACATATCTTCATGAAGAAGTCCCTCGGTACCAACTGCTAAAAATGGCCGCCAGCTACATGGATTCCGTTGCATTAACGGGAGCTCTAATCGATGCGTACAACGATTTAAAAGAAGAGGAACAGTTCGTTCACCTAGGAGAGTTTAAGGAAAAAATCCACGAATTAACGCAAAGCGACACTGCCGACTTCATTTTTGAAAGACTAGGCGATCGTTACCAGTATTTTTTCATTGATGAATTTCAAGATACATCGGAAATTCAATGGAAAAATTTAAAACCCTTAGCCCTTCACGCAATGGCCAACAATGGGAGCACGATGCTGGTAGGCGATCCCAAACAAAGCATCTATCGTTGGCGGGGATCAAATCCACAGATGTTTCTGGATCTTATCAAAGACAAAGACCCCGATAGGTTTTCGGTATTGCCAGACCAAACGATTGTTCAACGCTACCACTTCTACTCAGAAACCTTAGCTGTAAACTATCGTTCAGGAAGCGCAATTGTAGATTTTGTACGCAATACTTTCGTTAGAAAAGCTGAAGACGATCATGAATCACCGGCAGATATTGCCTACCGAGATGTCACCGAAAAAAGCGCTAAAAATTTTCCGGGATATGTCCAAATGCAGTATGCACCGATCATTGAAGAGGAAGAAGATGAGGATGCGAATGACGCGATTCGGACGTATACCATTAGCACCATAAAGGAAATTCTCAAAGATTACCAACAATCGCATATCGCCATTCTCATACGAACAAAAAAAGAAGGACAAAAAATTGCACAATGGATTGCGGAGGAACAAACCACCAACAATAGCGACTTACGCGTCATATCCAACGAATCCTTTATCGTAGAACAACACCCGCCAGTGAAAGTCATCGCTGCGGCGATTCAACTATTACCCGCCTTAAAGGATGAACAAAAACGACTGAATTTTATTTTTGAACTTATCGAATGCGGACTCCTCAATTGGCAAAATAACGAGATCAACGAAAAAATTTCGCACTGGATAAAACAGGACAATCAACAATTCACAAGCACACTTAAATCGTATTTTCCTCAGTGGGATCCAGATCAATTGGCCTTTTTACCACTGCCCGAAACGGCCATTCGCTTGGTAAATCAACTCCATCTAAAAATTCACGACGACGTATTTCTGCAAGCCTTTATCAATCATTTGCGAGAAATTCAACAAGATAACCCCATGGATGAAGAGGCTTTCGGGAAGTACTGGAACGACAATAACCGCGAAAACATACATGTTGAAGCGCCTTCTTCCATAGATGCCATGACCATCCTTACCATACACAAGGCCAAAGGACTTGAATGGCCGGTAGTAATTATGCCTTTCGCCAATTGGAAGTACGAAGCGAGGAACAACAGCACCACTTGGATGCCAAATACCACCGAAAAAAATATCGACATTTCACATTTTAAAGTCCGACTGAAAAAAATAGAGGACCAAAATGAGCGGGAGGTATTACCACAATACAAAGAAGTGAGCGACAAACACTATGAAGCTGTGGAATTTGACAATCTCAACCTACTCTACGTGGCCTTTACCCGCGCTTCGCATCGACTTTACATAAATCTGCGCGCAAAAAATAAAGTAGAGAAATTTAGCACCTATGCTTACCTACAGGAAAAATATTTTCCGGAAGCAAATACACAAGACATCCTAGAGTGGGGTGAAAAATACCCCGTTCCCAAAATATCCAAAGAGGCGAGTCAAAAAACTGAACGCGCCATCGGCTCACTAGCAAACACCCACTCCGGCTTAAGACTGCAAGTTGGTCGCAGATACAGTCCGGGAGTAAACGATTTACCATCTATTGCCCGCGGAAATAGCATCCACGAAATACTCCAGTATGCGCAACTAAACATTGAAGAATTAGACAGCGCATGGCGTAAATTACTTGCGGCCAAACGAGTAAAATCTGAAGAAAAAGAAGACCTATTCGCCGCTGCTAAAAAAATTCTCCAAAATCCCGTCATACAAAAAATACGTTCAGAGGCGCGAGAAATACTTTCCGAACAAAGTATCCTTCTCCCCGGTGGAGAGGTATTGCGACCCGATGCACTGATCTTCACCCGAGATTCAAAAATCTACGTCATAGACTACAAAAGCGGAGCTCCTAAAAACCAACACATAAGTCAATTGACCGCCTACATCAACGCGATGAAGCAAATTTACCCCAACGAAATTAAGGGGTACTTAGTCTATGTAAATGGCGAAGTGATAGAAGGATAAACATTTCCTGATAAAAATCATGTTTAGTTTATTGTGAACTAAACTAACTTTGCCGCATAGAAAAATTGCTATGACGGATCAAAAACAGATTGCGTACCTCGAACGCGTAGGTAGAATGTGGGAGGAAGTTGGTCTCACTTTCATTGGTGGGAAGATACTCGGGTACTTATTAATATGTGGCAAACCATCCGTATCCTTTCAAGAATTAGTAGATGAACTTAGGGTGAGCAAGGCTTCCGTATCCAATAATATCAAAGCGCTTACGGGCATTCGATTCATAAAAATGACCAAACCCGAAGGGAGTCGGAAATCCTATTATAAGCCCAACAACATCAACATGGCTGATTTGATGCAAGAGCGTACAGCATTATTTGATTTGTACGCTGATGTCATGGACGAAGGTCTAAGTCACCTTTCCAACCAAGATTCCGATGCGGCAAAATTCATGACAGAAACCCGGGATTTCTACCGTTGGATGAAAGCCAAAATGCCGCAACTATTGGAAGAATATCGCAGTTCAAAAAACCAATAAACCAATGCATCGTATGAACCGATTAATCACCACTCTTTTCTGCGCACTGTCGTTTGTGCATCTAGGGTTTTCTCAACAACCAAAACCAGAAGAAATCATCCGAAAGATGGAAGAGCGCATGCGCGGAGAAACTGCACAAATGGAGCTCAGCATGACCATAGTTCGTCCGCGATTTACACGAGAAATAAGCATGCGTTCGTGGGCCAAAGGCGAGGACTATTCGCTAATTCTCATTACGGGTCCCGCACGCGATCGCGGGACGGCATTTCTCAAGCGATATAAAGAAATATGGAACTACTTGCCCACCGTTGATCGCATGATCAAACTCCCTCCAAGCATGATGGGACAAAGCTGGATGGGCTCCGATTTCAGCAACGATGATTTAGTACGTGAAAGCTCCACCATCAATGACTTCAACCATAGAATTCTTCGTTCTGAGAAGATTGATGGTCTCGACTGTTGGGTCATTGAATCCATTCCCAAACCAGAAAGCTCTATTGTATTTAGCAAGATTATCTTGTGGATCAGCAAAGAAAATTTCTATCATCTCCGCAGTGAAAATTTTGACGAACGTGGAGAGCGAGTTTCTACGGTGGTACTTTCAGACATCAAAACCCTGGGCAATCGAAGTATGCCAACCCGGATGGAAATGACTCCCGACGATAAGCCTGGGCACAAAACCATTCTCGTATACACCAAAGCTGTTTTTGACGAAGCTTTAACCGACGACTTTTTCTCGGTACAAAACCTCAAATCCATCCGCTAATTCCAATTCCAATGATGCTATTCAAACTTGCCTGGCGCAATCTCTGGCGAAGTAAGCGGCGCACGTGGATCACCATTTCGTCCGTTTTGTTCGCAGTGCTTCTAGCGCTCTTCCTCGAATCGATGGACAGAGGCTCTCAAGAGGTGATGGTGCAAAATGTGGTCCGCTATTCCACGGGATATGCACAACTTCAAGACACGCTTTATTTCGACGAACAGCACATCGACAACGCCATGTTATGCGATGAAGATTGCAGGGAAAAGATTCTTAGGGACTTCCCGGATATTGCGTATACCGTTCCCCGTTTAGAAAGTGTAGCCTTAGCTGCCGGGGAGGAGAAAACACGCGTGGCATTCATTACCGGCATCGATTTCGAAGCTGAGCATCGCTTCAACGATATTGGCGAACGTTTGCGCGAGGGAGACTTTTTTACAGGTGGCGAAGATGAGGTGGTTATCGGAAAAGGCTTAGCGAGAAATCTCGACCTAAAAATCGGTGATTCGTTGGTCGTTTTCGGTCAGGGTTTCCAAGGCGCAATGGCTGCTGGAAAGTTTGTGGTCGTAGGTCTCGTTCAACACCCTGTCCCCGATCTCAACGAGCGTATAGTGTTTATGCCTCTGCATCAAGCCCAATGGTTATTCGACGCCTTCGATCGTGTAAACCACCTCAAACTTGTCCCCCACCGACTCCGTCATCACCAACGCGTTGTTGATGCCATCAACGCCAACCCTGATTACCAAGCTTTACAGGCATACACTTGGGAGGAGCTTCAGCCAGAATTAGTGCAAACGATAGAGTTCGACCAAGCTGGCACTTTAATGTTCTTGCTTATTCTCTACGTTGTTATTGGATTTGGCATTTTCGGAACTGTCCTTACCATGACCCTCGAGCGAGAAAAAGAATTTGGAGTACTCATATCCGTAGGCATGCAGCGGCGAAAATTAGCACAGGTAGTCTTTACCGAAACGCTCATTATGAATTTTATGGGTGTATTGCTAGGCATTGCGGCAGCCATACCTGTTCTTCTCTACTTCTACTACAATCCCATTCCCCTTGGAGAAGGCATGGAAGATATGATGGCGGAATACGGCATGGAAGCGGTGCTGAGATTTTCGCTAGATCCGCAATTCTTTTATCAGCAAGCCATCATTGTATTCGGAATAAGTATGGCGATCGTAGCCTATCCGGTGATTCGTGTATTTCGTTTGGATGTATTAAAAGCTGCACGCAAATAAATTGACAATCCTATGCAACTTGTAAAAATGGCATGGCGCAACATTTGGCGCAATAAAGTTCGAAGTTTGGCTGTGATGACCGCTGTATTCCTCGGTTTGGTTGCGGGCATGTACTCGGCATCCTTAGTGGAGGGTATTATGCAGTCGCGTTTTGAAAACTTCATAGAAAATCAAATCTCCCATATTCAACTTCACCATCCGGATTTCATCCGCGATCAGGAGGTGTTTCTAACCGTTGGAGGAAACCTTGATAACCTTCAGAAAGTGCGTGAAATACCAGGAGTCAATAAGGCCACCATCCGAACACGCGTGCAGTGCATGATTGCCTCGGCCTCACACACTGGTGGTGTTGAACTCTACGGCATTCGTCCTAATAGTGAAAACGAGACCACAAAATTTGCTCGACACCTAATTGATGGCGACTATCTAGAAGGGGAATCCAGCAATGGCATTCTCATAGGTGAATCGCTCGCCGAAAAATTAAAAGTTGGTGTGGGATCGAGAATAGTTTTATCGTATCAAGACAAAAACAATGATCTCGTTTCGGGTGCCTTTATCGTTCGTGGAATATTCAACTCCGGCTATACGCGCTATGACGAAATGACCGCCTTTGTATTTCAGGAGTATCTCAATGATTATTTGGGAATAGGGGAAGACTTTCACGAACTAGCCATCTTAGCCAACGACATTAATGATTTAGAAAATATACGTGCCGAGTTACATCAGCAATTTCCCAATAGTGTTGTCCGGACTTGGAATGAGATTGAACCCGCCTTAGAAGTGATGGTAACATCCAGCGGATTATTCTCGTACATTTTCATCATCCTAATTATGATAGGCCTTGCATTTGGACTGCTCAACACGATGCTAATGGCGGTTTTTGAGCGCACCCGAGAAATAGGCATGCTGATGGCCGTAGGCATGAGTCGCACGAAAGTTTTTATACTCATTGTCTTAGAGACCATATTTCTCTCATTAAGCGGTGCAGTTATAGGCCTCTTCTCCGGGTACCTCCTCGTCGCTTGGTTCGCAAAGCACGGTTTGGATCTTTCCACGTTTAGCGATGTTATGTACGAACTTGGTGTAGATTCGGTTATTTACCCCTATTTAAACACCAGCTTTCCTTTTATTCTGGCCATCATCGTAGTGGCTACTGCCCTACTTTCGGCCATTTATCCGGCCATCAAAGCCCTTTCCTTAAGTCCCATTGAAGCCATTAGAAAATAAACCATTGCCTTATGCCAGTCATTGAAACCAACGGATTGTACAAAATCTACAATGAAGACACCGTACCCGTATATGCTGTCAACAACATCAGCATACAATTTGACCCCAAAGAATTCACCTGCGTTATTGGTCCATCAGGTTCAGGAAAAAGTACTTTACTGAACCTCATTGGGGGGCTAGACACTCCCAGTCGCGGAACCGTAACTGTAGCCGGGCAACGCATCGAAACCATGTCGGAAAGTGAACGCATTCGTTTTCGCCTCGAGCATATTGGGTTCGTATTTCAGCATTACAACCTCATTCCCGTGCTTACCGCTTACGAAAATGCGGCGTTTATCATGCAGTTACAGGCTCGACCTGAGGAAGAAATACGCGAAAGAGTCACCGGGTTACTAGAGCAAGTAGGACTTGGAGGCAGATTTAATTCTCGCCCATCGGAGCTCTCCGGTGGAGAACAGCAACGCGTAGCTGTTGTGCGGGCTTTAGCCTCAAAACCCGATTTCATTTTAGCCGATGAGCCCACAGCAAACCTAGACACAAAAGCCGCGTTCAACTTGTTGGATATGATGAAGCAGCTCAACGAAGATGAAGGGATCACGTTTCTGTTTTCAACACACGACCAGCGGGTGATTGAACGCGCCGGTAGAGTTGTAACCCTCGTTGACGGAGCATTGCATAGCGACGAGCGAAAATCGTGATTTCTCGAACGCTACATATCGCGATTGCAACGCTTATTTCGCTTGGGCTTTCTGCCCAAATTGGCGAAAAACTGAGTGTATCTGGTTATGTACGTGACCTGCCGTTATTTGAAGTCGACAACACATTTTCAGAGTACAATTTCAATAACATTCTCCACAATCGTCTAAATATTCGTTACGATGGCGGAAAAAATTGGTCGATACGAATGGGTCAGCGCACGCGATACCTATATGGCGATGCATTTAGTAATCCCTTTTTCGTAGAGTTCCTAAGAAGCGACCAGGGTCCTTTACCTTTTTCGCACGTATTATTAAATACAAACCAACACGTTATTCATACAATTACCGACAGGTTTTACCTAGATTGGCAACGCGGAAAATGGCAAGTCCGAGCGGGCCGACAGCGCATCAACTGGGGAATCAATTTGGTGTTTAACCCCAACGACTTTTTCAACAATTACAACTTCTTCGACTTCGACTACGATGAGCGCCCCGGCACCGACGCGGTACGTGTCACCTACTTTGACGATGCCCTATCGAGATGGGAAATCGCTTATAGCCCTGGAGTTACCGCCCGAGAAAGCGTAGGTGCCATAATGCGGGCTATCAACATAAAGGGTTACGACCTCCAATGGATGACCGGATATTTTTACCACAGAGCAACAATTGGAGGTGGCTGGGCTGGAAGCATTGACGGAATGGGCTGGAAGGGCGAAATCAGTTACTTTCACGACCTAGAGGAGACCCCGGGAAAAGAACCGGGAAACATAGTTGCCTCCATGTCTGGCGATTATCGTTTTGGAAACGGCATGTTCCTCATTGGTGAGGTGGTATATAATCAACAACGCACCGGCGTAGCGCCTCAGGGCATGGTACTCATTGAACCGCAACGAGCCGATAACGTCACCTTCAGCGAGTGGGCAGTTGTAGGCACTTTACAGTACCCATACAAACTACTGCATAGTTTCAGTTTAGCCGCCATGTATTTTCCGGTGGAAGAGGTTGTTTTTCTTTCACCAAATTACACCCGATCTCTTCACCGTGATCTTGATTTAAGTATTCTTAGTCAGCTCTTTTTGGGACTATCAGACTCACCTATATCCTCCGCTGGCTACAATTTAATTGCTATGGTAAAATGGAGTTTTTAAAAAAGCACAGATCTGCATTAGTACTGTCCGGTGCGCAGCATCACCAACGTGCAGGCGTGAACCGACTCTATTCCCGCGTCAGTCGTCAATTTTTCCAGTTCCGGATTCACGGTACCTGGATTAAAAATAATACGGCGAGCACCCGATTGCAGGATATTGGTGTAATATTCCTTTTGCCGAGGCGCACCCAGATAAAGGGTTATGGTGTCGATCTCTAGTCCTTGAGGGAAATCCGTTCGTATATTTTCACCCGCCACAACACCCTCGCGGTTTCCTACCAAAACAAAAGGAATACTGGCTTGTCGGAGCATACTTGCCGCTAAATACGCATAGCGATCAGGCTTAGAGGAAGCTCCAAGAATAAGTGTTTTGTTTTGCTCCATGAGAATGTAAAATCGATTAATAAGCCCTGTCTTCCACAAATTTCCCTTCGTGCATATGCAGCGTTCGATGGCAAAAGTACGAAACCACATTGGGATCGTGCGAAATAAACAAAAACGACATTCCCGAGTTTTCGCGTATGCGGTGCAGCAAGTTCAGAATATGTGCCTGCACCGAAACATCCAGTGCGGCAACACTCTCATCACATATCAAAATCTGAGGCTCAACCAACAAAGCTCGAGCAATACAGATACGCTGTCTTTGTCCGCCCGAAAATGAATGCGGATAGCGATCAAAAGCATCCTCAGGTAATTGCATTTCCGCCAAAACATCCAAAACTTTAGCATTGCTTTCCCGAGAATTTTCTAATGGAAAAAAATGCCGACGGACTTCTAACAGCATTTTACCAATAGAAAGATGTGGATTTAGAGCTGCCATCGCATCCTGAAATATCATCTGAATACGGGCTCCACTCCACTTGGGATGTTGGTGATTCAACTGAAAAAAGTCGTTGTTTTCAAAAAACGAAACGCTACCATGGGTATAGGGTTCTAAGCCGGCAATAACCCTGCTAAGTGTGGATTTTCCGCAACCGGAAGGACCAACAAAGCCAAGACTTTCACCCGGAAAAAGTTCAAAACTCAAACCCTTTAGAATCGGGGTCTTTCCGTACGAAAAATGCAAGTCATCGACTTTAAGCAGTGGTTGATTCACCTTTAAGAGTTGGGCTATCTCGTTCCATTCCTCAAGAGTTTGATACTCCGCTTTAACTTCACCTTGCATCACATCGGCCACAGTAGGCAGGGGCACGCGGCGATTGTGAGGATCTGGTCGACACTCCCAAAGAGCTTTGGTATATGGGTGAATGGGGTTTTGCGTAATTTCTTTTGCCGTATTCTGCTCCACAATTTCACCGTGCTGCATAACGGCAATCCTATCGCAGCGTTCGGCAACCATGCGCAGGTCATGACTGATTAGCAGCAAAGAAGTTCCGTATTTTTCACACAAACGCAGCATGAGATCAAGCACTTTATCGCGAACCGTCACATCGAGTGCTGTGGTTGGCTCATCGGCAATAAGGAGTTGTGGTCGATTACACATGGCCATCGCGATCATCAAACGCTGGCGTTGTCCACCCGAAAGTTCGTGAGGATAAGCACGGAACATTCTCTCAGGATTGGGCAGATCCACCTCGTTCATCCACATCATAGCCTGCTCTTTGCGACTTTTTACAGGATTTAGACCGCCCATTTCCAAATTCTCCATAAGTTGCTCACCACAAGTAATGACCGGATTAAGGGCCGACATTGGCTCTTGAAAAACAAAACCTATATGTCTTCTGCGCAAATCCAACCACGTACTTTCCGTAGCACTAGAAAGTTGTAGATGCTTATTGTTCAAAAAAACGTGAATATCGCCCGAAAGAACTTTAAGTCCGCGCGGCAATAAACCAGCAATACTTAGCGCCGTCAAACTCTTTCCCGATCCGGATTCACCCACCAAGCCAAGGCGTTCTCCACTTTGCAGCCTAAGGGAAATATTTTTGACTATTTCTTTCTGAGCATTGCCAATGCTTAGACCTTCTATTTCAAGCCATTTAGGCATTTTTTGTGATGTTGGCATCCGGAATAGGCGTGTGCTCACCCGCCATTTTCAAAAATATGCGGGCAGTAGTTACCACGTCCTTTTCGCAATATGTAACAATTCGTTGCAGGTTGTTTTCGTTCCAATACACACCCGCCACTTCACTTCCATCAATGTCATCCTTAGGAGTTGGAATATCAAAAAGAGCGGCTAAAAGACGCAGCGAGGTATAATTTTTATAATCGCCAAACTTCCACATATCCAAGGTATCTATATGCATAATCTCCCAGGGTTTTTTGCCTTGGATACGCAAAATTGGTGGAAGTTGCACCCCGTTAATTAACATTCTCCGACAGATGTATGGAAAATCGAACTCTCTACCATTATGTCCACATAAGCGCTTCGAACGCAGACTAAAGTGTTTGGTAAGCATCTCTCCGAATTCTGTCAGCAAAACTTTTTCATCATCGTTGGCAAATGAGCGTACACGAAAATGCCAGCCCTCATCGTCTTTAGCGTGCAAAATACCTACGGATATGCAAACGATTTTACCATACTCTGCATAAATCCCTGCTTTAGAGCGATATGCATCAGCGGCAGATTCATCATCGGAGCGGAATTTCTCCGACTTCTTATCCCATAAAAACTGCAGCTCCTCGCTGAGCTCTTCAAAGTTTTGATATACGGGAACCGTTTCAATATCGAGAAACAGGATGTCTTGAAAGTTTAGATCGTCTAGCATAGCCTTGATTTTTTAGAAGATTTGGGTATTGTATTTATCGGGGTGTTTCGGGGTAATGGGCAGGTAAGCATCTTGGATAAACTGCATATCTTTTTCAAAGTCGCCCGACAGATCAAAGACGGCTAGGACTCCGGTTTCCTTTTTTCCGTAATCCATAAATCCAAGTGCAATAGGAACTTTCGCCCCTAAAGCAATGTGGTAAAAGCCTGTTCGCCATTTTTCAACGCGTTTACGAGTACCCTCCGCGGGCACCAGAACCACGAGTTTTTTGTGCTGATCAAATTGCTCTATTGCAAATTGCACCAAATTGCTCTTCCGTTTTGATCGATCAACGCCAATAGCGCCCGTAGCTCGAAAAAACCACCCGAAAATAGGATTACGCGTATAGCTATCCTTTATGAAATACCGCCAGCGAATACCCAAAATCCAGCAAGCCGCTTGTGCAAAAGGAAAATCCCAGTTAGAGGTATGAGGCGCAGCCAGCATTACACAGCGTGAAAAGTCAGCACCTTCTGGGGTTTTGACCTTCCAACCCATAATTCTCAAAAAAAGCTTTGCCGCCAACACCTTCATAACTAGACAATCACAAATTCAATTTTGATTTTACTCCCTGAAGCATTTCCTCAGTCATACGTTCAACACTGTATTTCGGCTTCCAGTTCCAATCTGCCTGTGCGGCCTCATCATTGATACTTGCCGGCCAAGAATCCGCTATTGCCTGACGAAAATCCGGTACGTAGTCAATTTCAAAATCGGGGATATGTTTTTTAATTTCTGCCGCAATTTCCGAAGGACAAAAAGAATTTCCCGCCAAATTATAGGAGGTGCGGACGCGCACGTCTGAAGCTGGAGCTTCCATCAATTCAACTGTAGCTCGGATAGCGTCAGTCATATACATCATAGGCAAATACGTATCTGCTTTCAGAAAACACGTGTACTGCTTCTTCCGCAAGGCCTCGTAAAAAATATCCACCGCATAATCCGTCGTACCTCCACCCGGCTCACCCTTCCAACTTATCAAACCCGGATAGCGAATACTTCGCACATCCACACCGTATTTTTCAAAATAATACGAACACCAGAGTTCACCGGCGCCTTTGCTAATGCCGTAAACCGTACTTGGCTCCATAATGGTTTGCTGCGGAGTATTATGTCGAGGTGTTGAAGGCCCAAAAACCGCTATTGAACTTGGCCAGAATATTTTTTTGATTTTACCAGATTTACCCAGATTTAAGACATGAAACAAGGTATCCATATTCAACGCCCAGCCCTTTTCGGGATGTTTTTCCGCAGTGGCAGACAGCATAGCCACCAAATGATAGATGGTCGTGATTTGGTATCGATCAACCAATTCTTCCAGAGCTGAAGCATTTGTGGCGTCCAAGGTTTCGGATGGTTGATATGCCAATGGTTTTAAATCGGTAGCAATTACATTATTAGACCCGTGTTTTTCCGCTAAATACTCGCACAACTCCGTACCTATCTGCCCTCCGGCTCCGAGGATGAGTATGCGTTCTTGGTATGTTGACATATAAAAATTAATAAGGCGTTTTTTGGAATATAATCACCAAGCGAAAATACTATTCAAATGGGAATACAGCAGCTCCGAAGTCGAGTATTTTAATTTTGAGATTAGAATTAAAGGAATATTCACAAAGGTAGTAAGCTAAGTAAACCCGAGGAGTTTCCGAAAAAATACTTTTCTACAGCAGCAATCCCCTACGATATTCTTTAGATGAACATTTTGTAATTGGCTTTCGAGGTATTCAATATACTCCAAACATCTCAGCCTCCGACTCTCGAGCATTCGCTTTTGTTCGTATTGCTAGAAAAAGTTCAGTCTATGCGATTTTCAACAAATTACACGTACAATGTGGTTTTGAGAAATATTATTCTGTAATTTTGCCTTTCAATCACTTTAAGAATGAAGCAATATTTACAAAGCACTATTCTGTTATTCGCTTTTCTGGCAATAACTTGCAACCTACAAGCTGATCATATCATCGGAGGAGAATTAACCTACAGATATATTGGCGACTCCACAGGGATCAACAACCATTATCAGATAACTCAAGTTCTGTACGCTACCGATAGATTTACCAACTTTCCTATGGGTAATTCCTTGTCGATGTGCATAAGAAGCTCTTGCTTTCCGAATCAAACTGTGACATTACAGGCAGCATCTGGATTTAACACTCCAGGCCGGATTGTAAACACGAACAATTGCAGCAACTCAGGAAATCAAAATTTTCCAATTTTTATTATGGTTTACCAAGCCAATGTTGTTCTCTTGGGAAGATGTTCTGACTACCATTTTCAAGTACTCGCTCAGTGTTGTAGAGTGGATGAAAACAATGTAACCAACATATCGAATTACGGCTCTAGCACAAATATACAAAATTTGTTTATCGCTTTTTTAAATAATACTTTAGCCAATAATGACTCACCTACATTTGACTCTACCCCGCAGACAATGTTATGTGCTGGACAAAAAGTAAACATATTCCAGAATGTTACAGAAAGTAATGGAGACTCCCTAGATATTCGCTTTTCCAATGTAAAGTCCTTAGGAAGTGTTTGCATGGATGCCAGCAATGCAGTCAACAGCGTATTTGCCTCGGGGTTTGAAGTAGACAAACCATTTAATACGACAGGAAATGCGGCAATCCCAATTAACCAAAACACGGGAAATATCAGTTTTGAAGCCGGGCCAGTAATTGGTCTTTACGTTTTCTCAGTGACCGTTGACGAATACCGATTGCATCCATCGGGTAATTTTCAATATAAAATCGGAAGTGTATCGCGCGAGTTAATGCTGAATTTCGTCGACTGTACTGACCCCGCAATCGTTCCTAATTTTCTCAGACAGAGTCTCCCGGGAAACTTCGCCCATTTCAATACTGCCATTTTCACGAATTACCGAGCTTTCATGATGGGCTATACTCCAAAAGACTCCATTGTGTTTGCTGCATCACCAACGGGATACGCCTATCCAATGCGGAATGTGCTTTATGATTGCCAAGACTCCCTGATCACACTATTTCTTAGGCAACAAATAATTAACAATACCGCAGATGCAAGTCAATTTTTTGTTGTGGGGCCCGACACGCAAGTAACCCTTAGTCAAAGACTTTACTTCAGTCAAAACGAATTCAGCGATACTGTATACCTCAAACTTTCACAACCGCTTCGTTTTAACGGACAACACTTTATTGTAATCCTAAAAGATAGCCTAAATCCCATGCTGACCGTTTGTGGGTCTGAATTCGTAGACACGATGGTCTACTCGTTACAAGCATCCAATTGTCCGGATAATTTAAGCGTATCCAGCGAAATCACACCTCAGTTTCGCCCCACAATTTCCCCTAATCCAGCAGAGCATACTGTTTCCATATTCAACCCGAGCTCCGGCCGATTGCAGTTCGAGATTTACGATCTGCAAGGTCGGCGATATCGCACGGGAGAAATTGAAGCCCGTTCAAAAACCACCTGCCAAATAGCGGAGTTAACTTCCGGTGTTTACGTCATTGTATTTCAAGATGAACATGGGCGAAGACTGACACAGAAAATCCTTAGGCAGTAGTAAATTTGTCGTATTACAAAAAAGTAAAACACATTATCCCAACATTGGTATTCACAGCTTTTGGGTCGGTGATTTTCTTATCCTCAATGCGGTGGTTATTAACAATTCAATTTCCCCTTATAGCCATCAGCGAAGATCTTTGGTCTTTATGGTTGCCATTATTACTGCCGTGGATTCCGATTCTCATTTGGCTTAAACCACGATTAGATATCCTAACCTTTAATGATTTAGAAGACAGAAGGAGATCCCTTTTTCTATTTATTTCGTGGGGATTAATTGGCTCCATGCTTTTTGTTTCCCAAAGTTATTTTACTACCGCAACAGGAAAATTATCAAACCTCACGAGCATTGACGAAATAAAATCGCTAGAAAAATTCAGGTACTTTAGAATCGAGAATCTTTCTGTGGATAAACACCGAGGTGGTTCATACACTGACTTCCGAGTAAGCGGACGACACCATGAAAATTTAAAAATCGATATATACTACGCCTACCCAATTAGATCCAATCCATCTAATCAACTTGAGACGACTCCTAAAATCTGGTACGGGGTTAAGTTTCAAAATCAAATAAATAACCGACTCGCGCAAGAAGAAAAAGAAAAGCTGATCATTAGGTTCCACAAGAAATGCGCACGATTAATAAAACACTTTGATTTCAATGAATTTGATTACTTAGAAAAAAATCCGAAGTCGAGCATAAGAGCCAACTACTATAGAGCAATAGAAAAATCCATCGGTCAATCTGCCGATAGCTCATTCATCGTTTTAGAGCCCATTCAATCAAAATTTGAAGACCGAAACGGGGATAAATTCATGTGGATTTTCCGAGCATTTGGAATAGGCATCAGCATCATTATACTTTTGCTCCTCTGGCCGGGTTATAGTGAGGAGGAATATCAAAAATTCAAATCAGGCAAAAAAAGCAAGAATGACGATTTCATCCAGGTTTTAAAATTTTTAATTCCCAAAGATCACCATTACGTAACGTCAATCATTCTAAACATAAACCTTTTGGTGTTTATAATTATGGTGTTTTCAGGAGTTGATCCGTTGTCCCCAAATAGCGTTGAATTATTAGAGTGGGGCGCAAATAGAAGAGATGAAACCATGAGTGGCGAGTGGTGGCGACTTTTCACAAGTATGTTTATACACGCCGGAATCATGCACCTCGTTTTGAATATTTTCAGTCTATTAATCGCATCATTTTTCATGGAGCCTTTATTTGGAAGAAAAGACTTTGCTTTTCTTTACATCGCAGCAGGAATAAGTGGAAGCATTGCCAGTATTTTGTGGTACCCCAACACTATAAGCATTGGTGCTTCCGGGGCTATTTTTGGGGTATTTGGCGCACTCCTCGGACTTCTTTCAACGGATGCCTATCCCAAAGAAAGCAAAAAACTCATATTGTGGTTATCCGGTTTGTTCGTAGGAATAAATCTATTGATGGGACTTACCGGAGGGATTGATAATGCGGCCCACATTGGCGGATTGGTGAGTGGGGCGGGTATTGGGGTACTACTTTACAATAATCAGAAAAGTAAAAAAGTATAAGCCCTCGAAAAGTGTTTACGCCATAAAATCACATAACCGATCAAGCATAAAAACGCGTACACTTGTTAATAATTAAAGTTGCTGGAAAGCATTACATAATTAAAAAAAATTGTAAATTGCAGTCTTAAAATATCTAATGTATGGATTTATTCGCTGTGGTGTTTTTAACGGGATTTGACTATTCTTTACCCCTTACAAATCCTGTTTTAAAGTTCTTGCTGATACTGGTAATCATACTTTTCGCGCCGTTGCTACTCAACAAGGTGAAAATACCACATTTATTGGGGCTTATTATTGCCGGTGCAGTTGTTGGTCCGAATGGGTTCAATTTAATGGAACGCGATAGCAGCATTATATTATCAGGAACAGCCGGCTTGTTATACATTATGTTTTTGGCCGGTTTGGAAATAGACATGGGCGAATTCAAAAAGAACAGCGGTCGAAGTATGTATTTTGGCTTACTCACCTTCATTATTCCAATGGGATTAGGCACAGCAGCGGGTTTGTATGTACTTGAACTTCCACTGCCAACATCCGTATTACTAGCCAGTATGTTTGCCTCTCACACCCTAATTGCCTATCCTTTGGTGAGTAAACTCGGGGTTGCAAAAGACAAATCCGTAAATATAACTGTAGGAGGAACAATGATTACCGACACACTAGCTCTATTAGTACTAGCGGTTGTGGTGGGGATGACAGTTGGCGAGGTCAACGATGAATTTTGGATTCGTTTATCGATTTCAATTACCTTATTCGCATTAGTAGTTATGTTGATTTTTCCGCTAATTGGTCGATGGTTTTTCAAACGCTTTGATGACAATGTCTCGCAGTACATCTTTGTTTTGGTTATGGTATTTTTCGGAGCTGTTCTAGCAGAAGTTGCAGGAGTTGAAGCTATTATTGGAGCATTTCTTGCCGGTTTGGCACTTAACAAGCTAATTCCACACACCTCACCACTAATGAATCGTATTGAGTTTGTAGGGAATGCCATTTTCATCCCTTTTTTCTTAATCGGGGTTGGAATGCTGATAGATTATCGTGCATTTTTCAAGAATTGGGAAACCATAACCGTAGCAGCCGTAATGACGATTATTGCACTTTCAGCCAAATACATTGCCGCTTGGATCACACAAAAATCATTTCGATTTAGTGAAGACCAACGAAGATTAATTTTTGGATTGAGTTCGGCGCAAGCAGCTGCTACACTTGCCGCAGTATTGGTTGGGTATAACATTTTCACCAAAGAATTTTCCCAAAAAGAATCCTTGACCCCAGAGGTTTTCGCGATTAGCGACGGAGCTTTCTTGTCCAAAGAGAACAAAAAGGTTCGCTTTGTTGAAATGAGTGGTGAATACCCAGCCGTTGGTGATGTGGCTACAATCAGTGGCGAGATGGTTTCTGAAACGCTTCTTGCGAGAAATGGGTTAGAATTAGTCTTTGATAGCGGTGAACTTAAAGAAATAAAATCTTACCACAGACTCTTAGGAGAACCTATCCTAAACGGAACCATTTTAATGATTCTAATAACATGCACTGTTGCCTCCTTTCAGGCCCAAAAAGGCGCAAAGAATATTTCTATTCGAGAGGCCTCAGAGTCTTCGGAGGTAGATGATTCAGACAGCAAGGAACGCGTGCTTATCGCCGTTGACCAGTTAGACACCGTTGAAGAAACGGTAAACTTTGCCATGACTGTAAAAGCCAGGAAAAACAACAAGCACTTATATGCTCTAACCGTTGTAGATGATGCGGACAATAATGGACCTTCAGAAAAAAACGCAAAAAAAGTTCTTGACCTGGCTACGGTTACTGCAGCATCAAGCGACAATCAGATTGAAGGACTTTTGCGCTATGATGTGAATATTGTAAACGGAATCACCAACGTGGTTAAAGAACAAAAAATTACCGATATCGTGATGGCTCTAAAGGGCAATAAAGGTATTTCGGGCACTTTTTTTGGCAAACTTACATCTGGTATTTTAACGCGTTGTAACACCACAACTATTCTTTATAAATCCGCTCAACCACTATCAACAATCAAGCGTAATCTGGTTTTCATCCCTGCTAATGCCGAAAAAGAAATTGGCTTTGCTTACTGGCTAGTAAAAATTTGGAATATGGCAAGAAGCACTGGTGCTAAAATGATATTTTATGGCAACATACAGACATTAGACTACATACAAAAGGTTCAAGAAAAACACGCTATTGAAGCGGAATTTCATGAGTTTAATGACTGGGAAGATTTTCTTATTCTCGCTAGGGATGTTAAAAAAGAAGATAACTTAGTCATTGTATTAAGCAGAAAAAACTATCCGTCATACCATGCTGTAATGACAAAAATACCAGGCTATCTCAACAAGTATTTCGAAAACAACAACTATATCCTTATTTATCCACTGCAAAACACCAATTCTGAAAATCAATCGCAAGTAGATTTAAAAAACCCTGCAATGATGCAACCAATGGAAAAACTAGACGAAATAGGCAAGACCATCTTCGGGTTGTTTAAGAAGAAATAAATCCCTAATATTTGAAAACCTATTTTGAATACAGACAAGCTATTCGCGTGAATCTTCCGCAATAGCTTCCCTTATAGCAACGACCATTTTAGCTTTATGATGTATTCCGGTTTCAATGATCCGCCCCTCCGGATTGATCAGAAAAGAATAAGGAACGCCTCGAAGGGCAAAATCATCTTCCAGATCAGAAACACAGGTGGTGTTGAGAACTTGCGGCCAATGAATGCTATTTTTTTGAAGTACTTCAGGAAGCACTTCGGAGTTGGAATGCAAATGAGCACTAAAAATCTGAAGCTCATCTTTACTGATGGAATCGTTTAGGGCCACTAATTTTGGAAGTGTTAGATAACACGGGCCACACCATGTAGCCCAGATGTAGAGCAAAACGTACTTCCCGCGGTAATCCGATAATCTTATGCTATCGCCGGTAGAGAATTCTACCCCGGCAATTTCGGGTACCATGAAGCCTTTTTGGGCAATGCTCGACTCGGCAGAAAGCGCTACCTTTTCTAAAAGCAAAACCTCTTTGGATGGATTGGCTCCAAGCACCTTATAACCAGTCCGGCCGATTATGATGAATTGATCCTTGGAAACCATACTGCTGTCGAGGGGGTGCATTACTTCTATTTCGTCTTCCGTCTGCAATCGATTTCCGCCTGCAAACTGAAAATATAAGGGGTACTTTACGCCATTATGCTCAATTTCTCCTTTAGCGTGGTGCGGGAAGTTAATCAAATAAGGCATGAAGTCTTTCCTATCGTTTTCAATGATTAGAATTTCAGCCTCTCGCCACTTCACCTGATTGTTGGTAAAATACTGGTAACGAAATGTGTGTTTGTGCTCGCGGTAGAGGGAATCGACCTTTTTATAATCATACAACGCAGCAGTATGGATGATCTCGTCGCTAAAATCATGATCATTATTCGTATCGATAATGTAGAGATACGTACTATCGTTTTCCTTCTTAATTGCCACATGAACGTAGCATTTGATAAATTCACGCGTAAGATTCTCACTGGTTGTATCAATGCCCCAGCCTTCTACAAATTCCAACATAGTTTCATTAGAAAATTTTCCCTGGGTATAGCTCTGCCATACAAATTGCCGAATGTCTGTTTCGCTCCTCTGCACCGAATACCCTTCCGGAGCACCAGTAGTTTCAATGTTCATTTTACCCCAGACACTTTCAGGATCAAAAGCTCTGAAATCAAGTCCGCCAAACGAGCGTTCCTTGATCTCCCCAAAGCCGTTATGCATGGTATACGGAACTTCCATTTGTTGACCAAAAACCGATATGCACAAGCAAATCAATAGTCCTGTAATTGTATTCCTCATATTTCAAAATGATTTAATTAGTGGCTGTCTACAAAACTCCGTTAATCTATCAAAAATACAAGCATTTCTTCAATAAAACCCCTTGATTTTCAAAAATAGCAATCGGGATCTAAAGTCGTATTCTCAAACTTTCTAGAGCGCCACATTGAATTTATGGACAGACTCCTCTTTTAAACTCTCCGCTTTTGCGAAAATAAACAACGTAATCCGAATAATTGGAATTTTGAAGGGTATTCCAACCCCATTTGTTCAGTTTAAAAAAAACGATTATATTTGAAACCAATTTTATTAGCTATGAAACGACTACTACCCAACCTCTTTTTGATACTTTCCCTGCTGACAATTGGCATCAAAACGCACGCATCACACATTACCGGAGGCGAGATAACATATCGGTACATCGGCGACTCCACGGGAATAGCAAATCAGTACAGAGTCACTCTGGTGCAATACTCAACCAATAGATGGTCCGCTGTTCAAATGCCTTCAAGTGTTAGCATGTGTATTACAAGCTCTTGTTTCCCTAACCAAACCACCACTCTAGCTGTAGTTCAAGGATTCGTGTCTCCAGGCCAAATTATCGACCCGCAAAACTGCGGCAATAACTTAAGCGGGGGAGCACTAACTACCTTCAAAATGGTTTATGAAGGAAACGTCATTCTTCCGGGAATATGCCATGATTTTCGGTTTCAAGCGGCCACGCCTTGCTGCAGGATATCCGCCGCTAGCATTGCGAACATTGCTAATTTTGGAACAACGTCGCAACAACTTTTTCTGCTTGCATATCTAAACAACACTTTAGGTCATAATAACTCGCCGAAATTCACGACAGACCCTCAAACGGTCTATTGCGCAAACAACCGAGTAAACATGATTCAGAATGTTACCGAAAGGGACGGAGATTCTCTTCAGTTTAATTTTTCCAATGCGCGGACAGGTGGCGGAAATTGCGCGTCAGTTTCAAGTTTATCAAATTCGGTGTTCGCCCCCGGATTTAGTTCAGAAAAACCTTTCGACACTCAGAATAATTTTAGCATTACCATAAACCAAGTAAATGGCAATGCCTCCTTTCATGCCGGACCATTGATTGGGTTTTACGTGTATTCGTTGGCTATTTTAGAGTACCGATTAAATGCAGCCGGAACCGACTATCAAATTGTGGGCAGAGTAAATAGAGAGATCTTGGTGAGTTTTGTCGATTGTAATGAATCGCCAGTAAGTCCGCATTTTCTAAGACGTAGCATACAGGGAGGACCAGGGTATACCAATAGCAACATATCCACCGACCACCGGGCATTCATGATGGGATTCACACCGAGCGACTCTGCGGCGTTTTCAACGTCGCCAACCGGATACGCCTATGCGTTACCAAACGTCAACTACAACTGCCCAGATTCACTTATCGAACTTGTACTTAGGCGACCAATAGTCAATCTAACGGCAGATGCCAGTCAATTTTATGTCGTTGGCCCCGACACGCAAGCCATTGTTGGCGAAAAACTTTACTTTAACAACAATGCCTACAGCGACACGATTTACTTAAAACCCTCCCAACCCCTACGATTTAATGGCCAACACTTTCTAGTCATCATAAAAGACACCCTAAACCCATTACTGACCATTTGTGGGTCTGAATTTGCAGACACCATTGTCTACTCGTTACAAGCATCCAATTGTCCGGATAATTTAAGCGTATCCAGCGAAATCACACCTCAGTTTCGCCCCACAATTTCCCCTAATCCAGCAGAGCATACTGTTTCCATATTCAACCCGAGCTCCGGCCGATTGCAGTTCGAGATTTACGATCTGCAAGGTCGGCGATATCGCACGGGAGAAATTGAAGCCCGTTCAAAAACCACCTGCCAAATAACGGATTTGACTTCCGGTGTTTACGTCATTGTCTTTCATGACGAACAAGGGCGAAGACTGACACAGAAAATCCTTAGGCAGTAACGAATGAGTCGATTGAACTTGCACTTGTTTTATGAGCGATACGTACCTTTACATAATTAACAATTCATTCTCGTGCATTTCATCAAACTGGTCACAATTGTAGTTTTGTCGGTTATAGGACATCATATCCGAGGCCAAAACCTATACTTTCCACCTAAAACAACTCCCATTTGGGACACATTAACGCCTCAAGATGCAGGTTGGTGTAATGATGATTTTTCTGAGCTTTATACATTCTTAGACTCTACAAAAACCAAAGCATTTATAGTACTCCAGGGAGGCAAACGAGTAATTGAAGCATACTTTGACGGGTTTAAAGCGGATAGCGCATGGTACTGGGCTTCTGCTGGAAAATCACTTACCGCCTTCCTTGTTGGACTTGCACAACAACAAGGACAACTCAGCATAGAAGATCCCGTAAATCAATATTTAAATAATGGCTGGACATCTTGCACATCGCAAAGTGAAAATCTAATAAAAATCCGACACCAATTAGAAATGTCTACCGGCTTTAATGATGCGCTAGGTAATCTAAACTGCACCACGAGCGCTTGCCTGCATTGCATCCATCAGCCGGGAAGCAGTTGGTCATATCACAATGCACCCTACACACTTTTGCGAAATGTATTAGAAAACGCTACTAATCAGGGGATCAATCTATACCTGTTCCAACAGCTAACTCAAAAAATAGGATTTACCGGCATATATGCTTGGCTACCCGACAACCTAAATGTATTCTTCAGCACCCCAAGATCAATGGCACGTTTTGGACTATTGATGCTCGCCCAAGGTGTATGGGAAAACGACACCATCATGTCTGATCAAGTCTTTTTCAACCAAATGATCAATCAGGCACAACCACAAAATCAAGCCTACGGATACCTATGGTGGCTCAACAATACCACCAATTATATGGTGCCTTATGTGCCATTTTCCATTCCTGGTAATCCTTCTCCATCATCACCAATGGATATGTATTCAGCCATCGGGAAAAACAGCCAAATCCTAAATGTAATCCCTTCTGCCGATCTTGTGGTTGTACGGCTAGGTGAAAATTCCGACACCAACATCTCCGTACCTTGGAATTATAACGAAGAAATGATGCGCAGACTCAACGATGTAATCTGTCATTTAACGACCCCAGAGCATTTACAAACCGTCAATGAAATACGCATTTCCAATCAATCGGACAAAACCGTGCATATAGAATCATCTATTCACACAATAAAAAGAGTAAGGCAGTACGACTTAAGAGGAGTCTTAGTAAGGGAAAGCATACCACCATCAAGTCGACATGCTCAATTATCGCAAAACGGAATTAAACCTGGCGTATACATTCTTATCATTGAAGACAGTCAAAACAATTTATACAGAAAAAAAATTCATCGAGAATAAGTCACTGGATTCCAATTTGCGATCATTCTCACTATAAATTCTCAATCCATAAAACGAAAAAAAGCGACCGATTAAAAACCGGTCGCCTTTACACACTTTTGGAAAGTGGTGATTTACTTCTTATCGGCTACAACCTCAAAGTTGAAGTCGAAACTCACTTCGCGGTGCAAGCGGATCTTAGCGGTATATGATCCCAACGCCTTGATGGTGTTTCCGGGAATCTGAATATACTTCTTCTCCACTTGAAAGCCGTTCTCAGAAAGTTTCTCAGCAATATTTTGATTGTTGATAGAACCAAAAAGCTTGTTGCCTGAACCCACTTTCGAAGCAATTTTGAGTTCGAAATTCTTCAAACCCTCCATTACATTCTTAGCATCTTCAATAGCTTTCTGCTCTTTGTGTGCCTTTTGTTTCAAGTTTTCAGCCAAAACTTTCTTAGCTGAAATAGTGGCCAATTCGGCCATACCTTGCGGAATAAGGTAGTTACGTGCGTAGCCGTGCTTAACGGTCACAACATCGTCTTTAAACCCTAAGTTTTCCACGTCGGCTTTTAAAATGATTTCCATTGTGACAATTATTTAAGGTTATCAGCTACGTAAGGCAATAATGCCAAATGACGGGCACGCTTAACAGCAACCGCCAACTTGCGCTGGTATTTCAATGATGTTCCAGTGATACGGCGTGGCAATAATTTGCCTTGCTCATTCAAAAAACGCAACAAAAAGTCAGCGTTCTTGTAATCGATATGCTTGATACCATAACGCTTGAAACGGCAAAATTTATCCTTATTGCCTGTATCAATGGTAAGGGGCTGTAAGTAGCGGATCTCAGACTGATTCGTCTTGCCGGCTACATTATCCAATTCTGTACTCATAGCAATAAATAATTAAGCAGTGGTTTTCATTTTCTGACGACGCTGCTCTGCAAACGCAATAGCATTCTTGTCAAGCTTCACAGTAATGTAACGCATTACGCGCTCATCACGACGAAGCTGCAACTCAAACTCGGCGATTAAATCACCGGGCGCATCAAATTCTAATAAAGTGTAAAACCCGCTCTTCTTCTTCTGAATGGGGTAAGCGAGTTTTTTCAAACCCCAATTCTCACGGTGATTCAAAGAACCTCCCTTTGCTTTAAGGATGCCCTCGAACTTTTCGACTGTTTCCCTTACCTGATCATCAGACAAGACGGGATGCAAAATGAAAACAGCCTCATAGGTGTTAGTCATAACATCTGATTATTAAATATACAAAAAAATGATTCCCTCAAAAAGGGGTGCAAATATACGCCTATTGTTTGAATGACAAGCTATAAGAAACAATGTTTTTTAGCAACGAAGTCCCTTCTTATTTCCCACACAAAACATTCGCCTAAAGACAATACCGCTTGTGTGTACAAATTGAGGTTTTGGGCGCCTGCCGACCCAGACATGCATCTGGCAACAATTCAACCTACTCGTATGGGTCGGCACCGCGTTGTCCGCTTATAGCCGCAGATAAATGTGCTCACAGCGGACGGGGCGTGCGGGGTCTGGCTCGTACCTCGCCAGCCTCCACCGCCCACGCCGCTGTATGGAGCACATTTACCCGCGGGCTATCGCTTCCACCGCTGGCGCATAACCACCGAAACTTCGTCTATTAACCCAAGAAATACCCCTAAAACCCCCTAACCCTTCTCTAAAATCGCTTTGCCAAAACGCAACATATACGCCTTGGCCGCATCGTAATCATTGTGAATCTCACCCTCAAGAATGGCTTCACGTATGGCGGTTTTTATTAAACCTACCTCCCTGCCCGGAGGCAAACCAAACGCATCCATGATTTCTTGACCGCTAATCGGAGGCTGCCAATTGCGCAGTTTATCCTCCTCCTCAACTTTTACCAAACGATCACGAACCTCCTTGAAATTATTCAAATAACGACGCTTGCGTTTCTCGTTCTTGGTGGTAATGTCGGCCTCCACCAATTTCATCAAATCGTCAATGTCGTCACCGGCATCGAAAAGCAATCGACGAACCGCCGAATCCGTCACATTTTCATTGGTCAAGGCCGTAGGTCGCGAGCTCATCGCAACCATTTTACGGACATATTTACTCGTAGCGCCTAAAGGCAACTTGAGTCGTTTGAACACTGTATTCACCATTTTACCACCCAAAAACTCGTGCCCATGGAAAGTCCAACCTACCTTTGGATCAAACTTCTTCACAATAGGCTTGCCTATATCGTGCAACAAGGCCGCCCAACGCAGCCATAAGTTATCGGTATGCTTGCTGATGTTGTCTACCACCTCAATGGTGTGGTAGAAATTATCTTTATGCAACTGACCTTCCACCTCCTCCACTCCCTGCAGAGCGGCGATTTCGGGCAGAAACTCAGCCATCAACCCCGTTTCAAACAACAAAGCCAAGCCCACGGAGGGTTTTGGCGTTGCCATAATTTTATTAAACTCCGTCATGATGCGCTCAGCGGAAACGATGTTCAAGCGACTGGCATTTTTACGAATGGCCGCCAAAGTGGGCGGATAAATCGTGAAACGCAGTTGAGCCGCAAAACGAACGGCGCGCATCATTCGCAAAGGGTCGTCCGAAAAGGTAATATCCGGATCTAGGGGCGTTCTGAGAATCTCACGTTCCAGATCACCAATCCCACCAAAAGGATCGATAAAAGTACCGTAACCCTCGGCGTTGAGCCGAACGGCCAAGGCGTTGATGGTAAAATCCCTGCGTCGCTGATCATCCTCCAAAGTGCCGTCCTCCACGACCGGCTTTCTGCTGTCGCTGCGATAAGATTCCTTACGCGCGCCCACAAATTCCAGTTCGATATCATTGTAGCGCAACATGGCGGTGCCAAAACGCTTAAAAATTGTGACGACGGGCTTGCCCGGAAGTCGCTTAGCCAAGCCTTCCGCTAAGGCGATCCCACTACCTACCGCCACCACATCGATATCGTGCGGCAACGGACGACCGAGCATATAATCGCGCACATATCCGCCCACAACGTAGGCCTCAACGCCCAAATCATCAGCAGCGGCTGAGATCTCCCTAAAAACTGAATCTTTAATAATATCCTTAGCGTCCATCATTAGGTATTAACGTCCATACACGATTACTGTGCTTTCCCCACGTAAACCGCCATAAGCAATACCACAATCAACACCCAGTAGATGAGAATGTTAATACGCTTTATCCCCGCCTTTTGATCCTGAACATCTGCCTTATCTTTTTCGTTAGCCTCCACCGGAAAAAATAAAGGATATAGCATCAAAGCCTCATTACGCATTTCTTTTTTTACGCCATTACGCCAGCAAGCCCAAGACTTTTCAGGCTTCTTTCTGTGCTTTTGCAAATGCAGCAATTCATACTGTAAAGCCACCTTATAGGCATACAACACAAACAGAATAAGCAATAATAGCGAAATAAAAATCGAAAAAATGTTAGCCGTCATCATGGCGCAAAAGTAAGGGTGATAAGGATAATCTCGGTAAGGACAAAAGTGATAATTTAGTATGGGCACATCACCCTCAACACCAAGTAGCGCAGACACCTACTCCCGACTCAGCAATCACCCCCCATCACGCACAATTACAACATCCGCGCAAAAAGGTATTCGTTTCTGCCAAAATTTAAGCTCACAACCAGCATTATACAAAAAAACAAGTGTTAACACCCCGTATTTATCAACAATTGCAATTGCAATATTAAACAAAAATTGAGCGAAAAAAATACTCAAAACACTGCAAAACAAACACTTAAAAGATAATTAAAAAATGTGCTTGACGAAAGAATATTGTTTGTAGATTTACAAAACATTTATAAACCTTTTAACTAAATGAATCATGAAAACCATTACCTACGGCCACACGGCCACA
>REDE01000084.1 GCA_007693635.1 Flavobacteriales bacterium
CCGCTGGCATGTACTTGATTGAAGTGCATGGCGAGCAAGGACTGTTGCAATCCAAGAAAGTGGTGATAAAATGATGAATGACCTGAAAATTCGTGCACCTCTGTGGAATAGTTATACCACAAAGTTCGCAAAGAAGGCACAAAGTTTCACAAAGGTATTTCTTTGTGTAGCTCTGTGGAATCTTCGTGCACCTATAATTCACCCAAAATAACATTCATACACTCACGTACTTCTAAGCACTACGCTTTCAACCTAGCTCCTCGAAGCGTAAAACTCACAAAATATAGCAGCATAAAGACACAAACAAAACCCGAAATCCGAAAAGAAAACTCCTTTTTATAATGAGAAAAATCTACGGGCGAAAAGTTATATTGTTCGGAAGTACCTGAAAGAGGAACGGGGCTTATAATCCCTGGATACACTAGCTCATAACCTTCAATGTCTTTGGGATACGCTACAAAAACACATCGCTCATTGGCATATTGCCGAGCACGTTTAGCAATAAACACCTCTGGAATCTGCACATTTTTCCAGCGCATTTCCACCATCTTAGAATCAGTATCATCAGAGGAACATGCAGGAAGTTGCTTTGAAACAAGGTAATAAGGTGTGAAAACAACTACTACAATCCAAAGCACAGACTGTCCGACTAACGGTCGAATTTGATTATGCTTGAGGTAAGATACAAAAATGCGGTAGGCAAAAACATTGCTAACCATTATCCACAGAAGCGACGCCAGTGAGCTTGCCGCGGCTCCTTCTCCCCCAAGCATAAATCGCGAGCCCAGAGGCAGAAGATTCCAACCAAGCATTGCGAGCACTCCCTCACCAACAACCACAAAAAAGGGCAAGGCAAACAACGATCGTTGGACGCCCAAACGCGACGACAAGATAAAGGGAATAGAAAAAGCAAAAAAATAGGTTGTTGTGTAAATCGCTATCCACTGAAAACCAACCGCGGGGTTTTGAGATAGAATCCACCAGCTCATCGCTAAGAATAAGAGTCCGAAAAATCCTGCTACCACCCAAATTTGGCGTTTAGATAAATCATACATCGCCCAGAGAAAAGGTACAAATGCAACGGGTAATAATACCGGAATCCATAGCCAACTGAGCCAAATTACTATCCAGGCTATTACAAATTTATACATGAGAAACGTGCTAAAAAATGGTATTTTTTCCGCCTATGCTTGCCGATAAAGAGAAAATATTCGAATACATTGCTACACCTTGACTTCCGATATCGGTCAATGCGTAGCTCACTCGAATTCCTCGATAATCAAATCCCAATCCCATACTTGGCATCCAAGCGGTGCGAACTGCATTATTAAAACCCAATTCACGTTGAAACTCTCCCGCGCCCATGCGCAAAAACACAAAACGGCGGTAGTCAAACTCCAAGCCAACAGATGGATACATACTCAAACCGGCAGATGAACTGATTAAAGCATTACGTTCACCATCAAAGGTAAATCCGGCGTTAACTTCGGCGAGCATGCCAAAATCATCGCTGAATTTCAATTCTCGACCAACGCCAAGAACGAGGGTGGGAAGGGAAATCTCGTTGGTCTGGTCTGGCATTTCGTTTCCGGTGGCTTGGAAAACCTCCGCCAAGTCGTCATCAATGCGAATATCCCAAGCTGTAAACGTTGAGGTAACATCGCGAATCACAGCGGCATAGGTCCAGCCACCACGTTCATACCTTGTCCCTACATCAAATCCAAAACCGTATCCTTTTGCATACCTCCCTAGTGAGCGATAGAGCATTTTAACATTAGCTCCATAACTCAAGCCTTCTATGCGCTCGGAAGCCGAGGCCAGAGAAAACATCAAGGCATAATCGGCAGCAGAAAACCGCGTAATTCGATCATAGTCCACATTTCCATTCGCGTCTTGTAGCAATGAGGTGTCCATAATATCATCTACCCCAAAGCGAATAAAGGTTAGCCCCACCGTAGTAGTGTTGTCAATAGCGGCGGCTACTGATCCGTAATCGAAATTAGCAATACTTCCAAAATATTCTGCATGCATAATTGATGCATCGTATTTAGACTCCATTTTAGCCAAGCCCGCCGGATTCCAATAGCCAGCATCCGCTCCCCGCGTGGAAGCAATCACCGATTTACCCATGGCTAAACCGCGGGCATCTACACCAATTTCCAAAAATTCATTGGCATACTTACGTGCCAACTGTGCCGAAGTATTGGCACTAAAAAACACAAGTAAGAAGCCTAAAGTAAGCGATTTGTTCATATCAAATAAGAGCGTCAAATATACACGTGAACTATTAACGAAGATATAGCTATTTATTGTTTGCGATTATGAAGTAATATTGCAAAAAAAGTATGGGCGCCATTTCACTCCCTCCCGGAAATTCCGGCGCAGATTGGATTAACAAATTTGAACAAAATGGATTTGCTGTAATCGATGAATTTACCGATTTCAGCACCAGTCTGCTTTTACTCGAAGAATTACGTGCCGAAGAGGAAAATTTCCACAAGGCTGGGGTAGGAAAAGATCAAGACTACCAAATTTTGCATACAGTAAGAGGAGATTATATCCAATGGTTGAACCTTGATGAAAAGCGCCCGGCAACCAACAACTACATTCACCGTCTGCACGAAATGCGCGTGGAAATCAATCGTAATTTCTACTTAGGATTGCAAGATTTAGAAATTCACTTTACCAAATACCCCATAGGCACTAGATATGCCAAGCACGTAGATGCATTTTCAAACGACGATAACCGGAGGGTTTCCGTTGTATTGTACCTTAACCCTTCATGGCTCCCCGGCGCAGGAGGCGCTCTCGTTATTTATCCGCCTGGAAAAGAAGCTGTTGAAATAGACCCTAAGGCTGGTAGATTGGTTATTTTTGAAAGCGTTTTGGAACACGAGGTCATTCCCGCATCCATCGAAAGACACAGCATAACCGGATGGATGTTGAGAGAAAGACGTTTTTTTTAATGAACCTATTACCTGCTGAAAAGGTTATTGGTATTGAAATACATCACCAATGCAAAAAGAGCGTTTTTCTGCCCTAATCGATCACCTTGAAAAAGGTCTGTACGAACGAAGAGAAATTTTATCCCTAAGCTTACTCGCCGCCCTATCTGGCGAATCAGTGTTTATGATTGGCCCTCCCGGTGTAGGTAAAAGTCTGATCGCCCGCCGCCTAAAATACGCCTTTCAAGACAGCCAGAGCTTCGAGTACCTCATGACGCGCTTCAGCACACCGGAGGAAGTTTTCGGTCCGGTTTCGATCCAAAAGCTCAAAGACGATAAGTACGAGCGCAACACCGATCGCTATCTCCCATCTGCCCAAATTGTGTTTTTAGATGAGATATGGAAAGCAGGTAGCGCCATTCAAAATGCTTTACTCACAGTACTCAACGAGCGCATCTACCGCAATGGTGGAGAAACCATCCAAACAGATATTCGCTGCATCCTTGCGGCATCAAACGAAATACCCCAAGACAGTGATGTGCTTGGTCCATTGTACGACCGCTTCCTACTGCGCTACGTCCTCAACCCCATAAAAAGTCCAAAGCTCTTTGCCAAACTGCTGAATCAAAATACCAGCTTAGAAGGCGACCCTATTCCCGAAGAACTCAAAATTTCACAAGCAGAATGGAAAAAATGGCAAGGAGATGTTTTACAAATAATCATTCCTGAAAGCGTTGCCTATATCGTGCACATCATTCGTGATAAAATCGAAGAATATAATCAACGAGCCAAGGAAGAACATAAACGTATTTTTATCTCGGATAGGCGCTGGAAGAAAATAATGAACCTGTTGCGGGCGGCTGCATACGTGCACGAAAGGAAGGAAGTACAACTCGCCGATTGCTTCCTGATGTCACACTGCCTGTGGAACCACCCTGATCAAAAAAGCGAACTCGAAAACATGCTCAAAGAAAGCATTCGCGATCACGGCTATTCATTAAACCTAAAACTCCCCGCTCTGCGAAGAGAAGTTGAACTTTTCGCACAAGATGTAGAAAGTGAAACACGTCTGAAAATAAAAGAAAGCAAAGAAGTTCTAAGAATTGTGGAGCATGAATACCATATTATCAAGAAAAATAACGACCGCTTCAAGGCGGAAAGGGTAAAAGTGAAAGACCTGCGCAACCTTAAACGCAATGAAGCCCAAGTAATCAACTACTACGACGCGGAGAACAAACTGGTAAACCGGGTGGAAAGTATATTGGGCGAACAAGCATTTAGCATCGAAGTCACCGTAAATGGTCAAAAGGAAATCCTCCGACTCGAAACGCATCGCGAGGAACATATCCGCATTGTCAATAAAAAACCCCACAAGCTCCTCAGCGCCTATTGGGAAGAATGGGGAGACAAAATTGAGCAATTCTTACGAGAAAAAGAGCAAGACCTCCACGAAAGCACTCCGGCAGAACTCGATGAATTACCCAATCATCTGCTGATAGGCAAAGAAACCGCCGGGTTAATCAGACACAACTTGGCAAGTGTGCAAAATGAACTTTCTGATTTAAGGTTTGAACTAGAAAAAAGTCAGCACCTATTTCGCTCACCCGAACATGAGCTGGTTTAATAGCGAAAAAAAGATAGCATGAACATCATCGAAAAAACCAAGGAGGAAGGCGAACGTTTTCTGGATTTTGCTCCCATTCTTGACCGCAAGGGTCGAAGCTATTTGGTGATGTGGCTTCAACAAAAGTTACTTAGTGAACCTCTTTTTCATTTTCCCATAAAATCATCCTACCTCGCGCATTTTTCTGAAGTTTTGGAAAAGATTTTTGCCCATCCTGAGCTGCAAAAAATCTTAGAAAAACAACCGCTATTTGGCCACCGGCTTTTCACTGAAACCCTACATTGGCTTAGACAAAGTTTTAAAAGTATAGAGAAAAGTCATCCTTTTGATATCGAGGAAAATCACCTTGCCGGATGGGCTGTTAGGCCGTTGAGCAACCTAAAAAACCAATGGGCGTATTTGTGTCGAGATGCGGAAAACTACACCGAGGGGCGCAGTTCTTTCATTTTTCACCGCCAAAAATTCAAAGAGTTAAGCGAAAAAGGGGAAAAGGAAAAATGGAACCGAATCATCAATGATGTTTTGGCCATCTGGGACGCTGATTTGCAAGGCAGAATTCTGAACTACCAGCTAGATAAGTGGAGTGAAGAAACAAAAGAATTTGAAGAAAATCTCAATCAGAAAGTGGAAGAAATGCTCGCCGTTGAAAAAATCGTCGGGCCTTTTGTGGATTTCCTTGACCCGGATTGGAGTTTAGACAAAAGTGCGCTAGAAGACACCGGTTTTGACGTTTTAGAAACCTACCATCAGTGGCTGAAAGACGAAAAGAGTTTGGAGGAATTAGCCAATATGCTTGGCAAACTGCGCAAAGCACAAATTGAAACGCAGGAGGAGATGTACGAAGAAAAACTCATTTTCCAAGAAGAGGTGCGCGACCCTACTTTGCGCAATGAACTCGACGGGGTGCATACAGGTCGTGACCTTGCTCGTATTCTCCCAGCAGAAAGCGTACTCTTTTCCGACGAAGATACCGAATGGCATTTTTTCAAAAAATATTCAGAAGACAAGCTCATGCAGTACCACTTTCGCGATAGGCAGTTTATTCACAGTACAGATATGTTGCAACGCACGCGAGAAAAAACCAAGCAAAAACAAAAGGGGCCGTTTATCGTGTGTGTGGATACTTCAGGAAGCATGGAAGGCGAACCCGAACGTTTGGCAAAAATCCTGTGCTTTGGCATTCTAAAAATGGCAGCCAAAGAAAATCGACCTGCGTATTTAATCAACTTTTCTACCGGCATAAAAAGTATGGATCTCCGCAATATTGCCTCTAATTTAGGGGAGTTGGTGCGCTTCCTTCGCATGTCGTTTCATGGCGGCACGGATGTCACCCTCGCGCTCAGCAAAACCTTAGAAACGCTGGAATCAAATACCTACCGCGACGCCGATGTTCTGGTTATTTCCGACTTTGTAATGTACGAAATTGGTGAAAACATTAAACGAAAAATGCGGCGGCAACAACAGCACTTCGACACCAAATTCTACTGCCTAGTAATAGGCGAACAAGCCAATCCGGAACAACTGAAGGTCTTTGACCAATCGTGGCTTTACAATCCCGAAGAAAAAGGGGTGTATAGGGAAATTGAGGAAAGCTTTTTAGGGATTGGAAACCCCACCTATCTCTGAATCAACAACCTGTACACCGACTGTTGGCCGCGAGAATCAAGGGTTTTTACAACATAGACGCCCGCACGAAGATTGCTTACATCGAGCCGCTGTTCTCCCGGCTTTAGGTTACTCACCACATGAACCTTGCGTCCGCTCGCATCAAAAAACTCCATCTGGGTAACGCCTCTTGACGCACTAAGATCAACATGGATTTCCATATCGGCAGGATTTGGATAAATCGACAACACATTGTCGCCCGCAAACTGTTTTGCACTAACTGTAGCCAAAACCATTTCAACTGCTGCATAAGCATTAAGCTTACCCCAGCCCCAACGGTTGTGCCCAGTGGAAGGAAGTGCACCGGTATTGTTGTCTTGACGCGCTGTGGCACGGATAATATCTCGTGCGTGATTCCAGCTCATGGAAGGATTGGCCTGCAGCATGAGTGCTACCGTACCAGCAACTACAGGGCCCGACATAGATGTGCCCGAAAAACGCACAAAACGATAGGTTTTTCCGTTCCAACTCACTGTTCCAACCGCTGTTCCCGGGTTCGGATCAAATGAAGATACGGAAGAGGCAACAGCAACTCCAGGAGCAGCAATATCCGGTTTCACCCTTTCATCTACAGTAGGGCCATAACTCGTAAAGGGGGCTAAATCACCAAATAATGGAAACCCCGTACTGGTAAAGCTTCTCGACTGGTATGCCCCAACGGTAATCACACGCGGCCCTACGCCTGAAGGCTCGCCCACTCCGTAATGAACATCTCCGGCTACTCCATTAGGAAACCATTTTTTTGGCTTTGTAGTCA
>REDE01000050.1 GCA_007693635.1 Flavobacteriales bacterium
ACCAGGGACCGTCTGATTATGAGTCAGATGCTCTAACCGACTGAGCTATAGGCCCATTTTTTTGGGAGTGCAAATATACTGTGAAGATAGATAAAATTTGCAGCTTTGCTAAAAAATTCAGTTACTGCATGTAGATTTGCAAACATGATAGTGCTGCGATATTCATTCTTGGTTATTCTGCTTTCTTCATCTGCGTTGTCTCTAATGGCTCAGCGGTGGGATCGTCCTGCTTCGTCTGATGAGGAGAAACGTTTTTTTCGTGCATCAGGTGGGGTAGGTTATGAGTTGAATCATGGTCTTTTTCGCGGGGTTGATGTCTCATTGGAATATGAAAGTTATGCGATTGGAATTAGGTATTATTGGGGTCAAGAATATTCCATGATTAACCTTCTAAATATTACATCCTATCCTTTACGCGATATACAATCCTTTGGGGTTCTTTATTACATTAAGCCTCACGAATTGGTTCGAATAGGTTTTGGTTTGGCTTCAACAAGAGGTAATGCTCGTGGTGAATTGATTGACGTAGAGGTTACCGGTAGTCGTACATTTTATTGGAATGAAGATATTCGTTATCGAGCAATAACTATGAGTTTGGATGCTACGGTGAGTTTTTACGAGTATAAAAATTTAGGCTTTGACGCATTTTTTCGTGGCGAACTCGCGCCCCGAAGATTGTATGGCGTAGTAGGTTTAGGCATTAGTTTATTTCTTCCCTACTAGTAAATTTGATTTGCTTAATTTGCCCAAATATTTTTTAATGCTTAAATCACATATTTATGGATACCGCTAATTCTGCCCCAATTGAAATATTACAAAATGAAGTTGACCAGTGGATAAAAACAGTGGGTGTTCGTTATTTTAATGAATTGACCAATATGGCTCAATTGACCGAAGAAGTTGGCGAGGTAGCCCGAATAATTGCTCGAAGATATGGAGAGCAGAGCGAAAAAGCGAGTGACAAACAAAAGGATCTAGGAGAGGAATTGGCTGATGTACTTTTTGTGGTTCTTTGTCTGGCCAATCAAACCAACACCGATCTTCAATTGGCTTTCGATAAGAAAATGAAAAAGAAGACATCAAGGGATGCGGACAGGCATAAAAAAAACGAAAAACTTCGCTAAATTATTGTATTTCAATAATTTGAAAAAATATTCGATTTAAGAGCGTTTTTTTAAACTTTAATGGTATTACACTATACACGCATGTTAACGCGTTATGGCGCTTATAAATCGGTTTTTTTAATTTTTCCGGAAAATATAGACCTGTGATGAATAATTTCCGGTTTTTATTCCGTGTAATTGGCTTTTAAGTCCGTTAATGAATCCAGTGATTGGTTTTTTATGGCCATACTTATTTTCGTTACTCACCAGAGAAATATAAAATGCATCAAAGGGCATTCCTTTGGTTTGGATGCAATGAAATTCATTTTTTTCCATGAAATTTTTTATTACCGATGGTTTAAAATGTGAGATATGAATAGGCACATCCCAAGCGGCCCAGTCTTCTTTGTAGTGTTTAGCATCCCACGATAGTGGATTTGGTACGGCTACCACGAGAACACCATTTTTATCTAAAACCCGATGTATTTCTTTTATCAATTTTTCAGGTTGGTAAATGTGCTCCAATACATGCCACATTGTAAAGACACTTACAGATTCATCATCCATATTCTTTAGCTCATTGGGTTCGTAGAGTTCTATCCCGTACAATTCCTTGGCGGTTTTTCTTCCCGCTTCTGCTATTTCCAAACCTATTGCCTTTCTACCTCTATCCGCTACATATTTTACAAAAGCACCACTTCCAGCTCCGTAGTCTATGAGTGTTCCACGGGGAACAAATCTGGTTATCCATGCATATTTCTTAGCCAGCATGTACTTTTTTATTCCGTTATACACTTTATCAAAAAGCGATTTATTGGAATCTGTATGTGAAATGTAGGTCTCAGAATCGTAGTATGCTCCGATAGCATCCTCAGAAGGCGCATCTTTTGTGTATAAATGGCCGCAATTTTCGCATTCAACAACAGAAAATATTTGCTTAGTCTTTCTCCAATGATACGGATTTAGATAAGTTTTATACTTGGTTTCTTGACAAAGGTTGCAATTCATATCCTTTTTATTATCTTCCAAAATGAACAAGTAAAACTTGAATATCGGAAGGTGAAATACCACTTATTGATGATGCCTGGCGCAGGGTTACGGGTTTAATCTTTTGCAGTTTTTCTCTAGCCTCCATGCTGATGCTTTGTAGTTCCATATAATTAAATCCGTCTGGAATTCTTAATTCCTCCAGACGTTTCATTTTATCAGCTTGTTCTTTTTCTTTATCCAAATATCCGCTGTATTTGTAGTGGATGTTTAATTGTTCAATAACGTCATCATCTACGTTGTCGATAATTGAAGCAATTTCATCTATTATGGCGAAATCCTGAAGCTCAAGTTGTGGTCTGGAAACCAAGGTTGGTAATTTGACTTGTTGTTTTAATGGAGGTGTTCCACGTGAAACAAAAAGCGATTCGACATCTTTAGGATGAACACTGACGGCGTCTAGGGCTTTTTGTGCGGACTCTACATCCCGACTTTTTTTATCTTTTATAATCTTCCGTTCTTCGGATGCTAAGCCTATTTCGTAACCTAGATCAGTTAGACGCAAATCAGCGTTGTCTTGACGAAGGAGTAAACGGAATTCGGCTCGACTGGTAAACATTCTGTAGGGTTCCTCAGTACCTTTGGTGATGAGGTCGTCAATTAATACCCCAATATACGCCTGATCACGAGTTAGAATAACTGGAGGTAATCCGTGTACTTTTCGGTGGGCATTGATACCCGCCATCAATCCCTGGCAGGCAGCTTCTTCATATCCGGTGGTTCCGTTAATTTGTCCAGCAAAATATAGACCCTCTACCAGTTTTGTCTCTAAGGTATGACTTAACTGCGTAGGAGGGAAGTAGTCGTATTCAATTGCGTATCCCGGCCTGAAAAAACGAGCATTTTCAAAACCTTTGATTTTTCTTAGAGCTTCGTATTGAACCTCCATCGGTAGACTCGTGCTAAAACCATTAACATAAACCTCTACCGTTTCTAATCCCTCAGGTTCAACAAATAATTGGTGTCTGTCTTTATCAGCAAAACGATTGATTTTATCTTCAATACTCGGACAATATCTCGGACCCACAGATTGTATAGCACCGTTGAACATCGGCGATCTATCAAAACCTTTTTTGAGTGTTTCGTGAACTTCATCCGAGGTGTAGGCAACCCAACATGGAAGTTGACGAGGCATACCTTTTTGGGGTAAATAAGAGAAGCTTCCGGCATCTTCATCACCATCTTGTCGCTCGAAAGCGGAATAATCTAAGGATCTTCCATCGACTCTAGGAGGCGTACCCGTCTTCATTCTCCCACTTTCAAAACCGAATTTCAGCAAGGATTCGGTAATTCCCGTAGCTGATTTTTCACCCATTCTTCCTCCTCCAAATTGCTTTTCACCTAGGTGAATTAGTCCATTTAAGAAAGTGCCACTAGTGAGGACAACGCTTTTCGCGTAAAAATTTTCCCCAAAACCGGTTTGTACGCCTACAACTTTATCGTTCTTTACAAGGATACCGGTACCGGAGACTTGAACAAAATGCACGTTAGGGTTTCGTTCTAAAACCAGTCTCCATTCCTCTGCAAAGCGCCAGCGATCACTCTGTGCACGCGGTGACCACATAGCAGGACCTTTGCTGCGATTCAACATTCGAAACTGTATGGAAGTACGATCCGTAACAATACCACTCATTCCTCCTAAGGCATCAATCTCTCGGATAATTTGCCCCTTGGCAATTCCACCCATAGCAGGATTGCAGCTCATTTGTGCAATGGTCTGCATATTCATGGTAAGCACTAATACTTTACTGCCCATAGTCGCCGCAGCATGGGCGGCCTCACAACCAGCATGACCAGCACCAACTACAATTACATCATATTCTTCAAAGAATGTATCCATCTTCATTATTTATTTGTGCTAAAATTCTTTTCATCAGCGAATAAACGACTTAAATACTTATCCTCCATCATTCGCATTTTTTGCTTTTCCTCAGAAGTAGAATCTTCCAAACCAAAAAAATGTAACAAACCATGAATGATAACTCTTGCCATTTCAAATTCTTTATCTACACCAATTTCCAACGCATTTTCACGAACACGATCCGCCGAAATATAAATCTCCCCTCGAATACGTTGGCTTGTACCTAAAGGAAAACTGATGATGTCGGTATAGTAATCATGCTGAAGAAACTTCTTATTGATTTCCAATAATTCCTCATCATCAACTAAAATATACTGAACATCAACAATTTTTTTATTGAAATCAGTCGCCATTTCATGAAAAAATTGCCCCTTAGGAATAACCCACCAGTGCGAATATTTCGCGTGAAAATGTATCATGCTCGCTATGAATTATTCGTTTTCATAATGATTCGCACATTCATTTTTTTAAACAAACCAGACTATCGAAAACTTAGGTCAAATAACCCAAGGAATAGTCTTGTTAGCTGTTATAAATCAATGTATTTTTATCGCTGCAAAATTAAGGTAGAAATACGCGAGGTTTTGCACGACTAACTACTTAAAAATGTTCCGTCTTTCAAAAAGCATTTGAATGAAGGCTAAACGGAACAAATTAGCATTTGCAATCTGATTTTACAGGAAAAATTACCAGCATGATATTATTAATTGAAGATGAATTGCGCCTTGCTGAGTTGCTCCAAAGAGCATTATCAGAAGATGGCTTAGAGGTGCATCATGTAATCAATACGAAAAAAGCAAAAGCGTTTTTGGAGCAAAATACTCCAAGTTTGATACTTTCCGATATCATGCTTCCCGGGCGCGAAAATGGTCTCGATTTTTGTCAATATGTACGAGCACGCGACTCCCACATTCCGATTATAATGCTGACTGCGCTAGGAACTACGGATCACAAGGTAGAGGGCTTTGATGCCGGTGCGGACGATTATTTGGTTAAACCCTTTGAAATGCGGGAACTACTCGCACGTATTCGTCGCTTAATTGAGAGGCGAGGGACCAAAGAAAACTCCAGCTTAAATACCCAAATAGCAGATTTAAAGCTCGACAGAAAAACTAAAAAAGTAGAGCGCGCAGGGAAAGAGCTTAGACTTACTCCCCGTGAATTTCGTCTTCTGGAGTTTTTACTTATGAACCACAATAGAGTTATTTCTAGGGAGGAAATAGCCAAGGAGGTTTGGGGTGTAACTTTCGATACCGGAACAAATTATATCGACGTTTACATAAATTATCTGCGTAAGAAAGTAGATAAACCCTTTGATCGAAAACTGATTCATACGCGTCCAGGTATGGGTTTTATCATTACTGATGCACCTGAATAAATGAGTATTACCGCCAGACAAAGTTTGTTTTTTACCGGCATAACCGCGGTTTTTCTCATCGCATTCATGTTGCTGTTCAACCGCAGTGCCTCAAATACTCGAAAAGTAGAATTCTACAGAGTATTGGAGGCGGAAGCTTTGACAAAATTGCATTTGATTACCACCGCAAAGATTGACCCTAATATTTTACAAGTCATTTATCGTGAAAACCGAACTCGAATAGGTGAGGCAGAGGTGGCGGTGTATAACAGTGATCATCAACTGCTTTATCACGACGATATCAACATTGATTTTGTGAAGGAAACACCCGAAATGCTGGAAGAAATAGCGCGCGATAAACATATTCGTTTTATTCAAGATAAATGGCAGGTGGTGGGCTTACGGGTAGATGATGATGAAGGATACTTTATTGTGACCGCTGCTGCTTACGATAATTATGGATTTACAAAGCTGAAAAGACAACGCCAAAGTCTTTGGATAACCTTTGTCTTCTTGATCATGCTCTTATTTATTCTCAGTCGGTACATCGCTCGAAAAGCCCTACAACCACTGAGTATTATGGTTAATGAGGCAAAAAGTATTACGGCCACGAGCCTGTATCGTCGACTGCCAGAAGGTAAAGGAAAAGATGAGTTGGAGCAATTGGCAGCCACATTTAACAACATGCTTGAGCGTCTCGATCAATCCTTCAGTAGTCAAAAATCATTTGTTTCAAATTTGGCCCATGAGGTACGTACTCCACTAGCTGGAATTTTGGGCGAAATCGATTTGTGTTTGGAAAAACCTCGAAAGTCCGAAGAGTATATTCGTGTGCTCAATGCCGTACATGACGACGCTCGTCGAATTAGTCGTTTGACACAGAGTTTGTTAGACCTTGCACAGGCTGGTTACGATTCGTCAGCTATTCAGTTTACGCAAATTAGAATAGACGAAGTTGTCGTGGATGCACTGGTTGAGGTTCAACAATCAAGAAAAGATAGTCTCATGGAATTTAGCATTAAAGAAGATGAAATTTCAGAGACCGATTTATCAATAGTTGGAAATGAGTATCTATTAAAAGTAGCCTTTATTAACGTACTCGAAAATGCGTGTAAGTTCTCCGAGAATAAAAAGGTTGAAGTGCGTATATACCGCGATCAAAACAAAACATGTGTCGCCATTATCGATCATGGTCCGGGAATTTCAGTAAAGGATCAAGAGCGATTATTTGAGCTTTTTTATCGAGGAAAAACATCTCAACCCGGAACAGGAATAGGCTTGTCGCTTACACGCAGAATTGTCGAACAACATCAAGCGGAATTATACGTAGTATCCAAAGAAGGCGAGGGAAGTACATTCATTTTTTCGTTTGTTAATTAGCGGATATTTGGTTAGGGTTTCAATTATTATTTTTTGACGTAACGGTATTTCCAAGGTGTCTATATTTGGTGCTTTTAGGCAAAACATTATTATTTTATAATTACAGCATGACCCTCACTTTCACTGTTTCTTCTCATAATAT